>NZ_JBLKDI010000025.1:0-55774 GCF_047530715.1 Enterobacter sp. 04-C-12-SI-ECC | reverse complement strand
TATATTACGCTTTCCTCTTTCAGAGTCAACCCGTTATTTCAGGATTTTTTCTCTTCAACCGACCGGGTTAACTGTGAAGTGATTCACATCCGCCGTGTCGATGGAGGCGCATTATAGGGAGTTCTCCGCAGCCCGCAACAGAAAAGTTGCAAAAAAATGACTGACTGCTGCATTCCCCAGCAAAACCCCGCCTTATACCCTTTTACGCACAGACTTATCCACAATTACAGCAAGATCCTGATGCGATCCTGCGAACTGAAAGAGAAGATCAACTATACTAGCGGCAAATATTCTTCTCCGCAGAGCTCCCCCTGATGAATACACAACGCCTGCCTCGCGACTGGCGCCTCCCTACGGCCGGATTGATGCTGCTGACCATCCTCTTCGCCGCTTTTACGCTGCATACGCACTGGAACGCCTTTATCCAGTGGTGCCTTGCCACGCAGATTACGCTGCACCGTTATCTGGTGATGTATCTCCTGCAGCTTAATAACAACCAGTACAGCGGTGGATTATGGCTCTTAACAGGCGCTTTCTTTTATGGCGTCCTTCACGCCATCGGGCCGGGGCACGGGAAGTTCATCGTGACAACCTACCTGAGCACAAATAAGGAGAGCGAACTGGCCGCACGCACCGTTCCCTTTCTTGGCAGCCTGATGCAGGGCGTCAGCGCCATTCTGTTTGTCTTTATTCTGGCAGTAGGATTTAACCTCGCGTCAGGGGATATCAGCACCAGCCGCTGGTATGTCGAGAAGATAAGCGCCGTGCTGATTGGCGCGTTTGGTGCTTTCATCATTTACCAGGCGCTGAAAAGCCTGCGGCCTCAAAGAATGAGGATCTCAGCGATCACTCCCCTTCATCAGCACGATGAACACTGTGGCTGTGGTCATCACGGCGTGGGCGCAGATCTGACACAAGGTGACTGGAAAACGCGTCTGGGCGTCATTCTGGCGATTGGCGCACGTCCGTGCAGCGGTGCAATCATGATTCTGATGTTTTCGAACGCGCTGGGCATTGTCACCTGGGGAATGGCGGCCGTTATGACCATGTCTTTAGGAACGGCACTCTCTATTATGGGGCTATCACTGGCGGTTCGTTATGCCCGTGAACGCACGGTGGCATGGTTCGGGGGAGATAGCGCGTTCAGATGGCTGATGCC
The DNA here is from genome assembly GCF_047530715.1 of Enterobacter sp. 04-C-12-SI-ECC. Taxonomy (NCBI): domain Bacteria; kingdom Pseudomonadati; phylum Pseudomonadota; class Gammaproteobacteria; order Enterobacterales; family Enterobacteriaceae; genus Enterobacter; species Enterobacter sp. 04-C-12-SI-ECC. Next base: position 54,615 of record NZ_JBLKDI010000025.1, on the reverse strand, counting down.
GGCAGTTAAAATTGCCGGAGGTATCATCCTGATCCTGTTCGCGACCGTCCTGTTCCTGACCGTCATCCCCATTAGCGCCAACGGCGACTACATCGCCGCCGGATGCTAATAAAAGAAAACCCGCCGTTGGCGGGTTTTCTTTATTACTCGTTAATGCGTGGATGTTGATCAACAAGACGGGAGCGTTTCTTCTGCAGCTCTTCAATCTCTGCGTCGATATCCTCAATTTTCTGCTCAACGTTATCGTAGTGCTCGCGCAGGATTTCTTTCGCTTCCTGAATATCAGATGCCGCAGGCGTCGCCCCTTTCAGAGGACGGTTCGCCGTCTCCTTCATGGTCAGGCCGGTCGCCAGGCCGACTACCGCAATAACCATTAGGTAGTAGGCTGGCATCATCAGGTTCTGCGTGCTTTCCACCAGAGAGGCGGCAAGCGTAGGCGTCAGGCCGGCAATCAGAACGGAGATGTTGAACGCCGCAGCCAGCGCACTATAACGAATGTGCGTCGGGAACATCGCAGGTAATGTGGATGCCATCACCCCGATAAAGCAGTTCAGGATCACCGCCAGCATCAGCAGACCCGCGAAAATCAGACCCAGCACGTTACTGTTGATCAGAATAAACGCCGGGATCGCCAGCGCGAACAGCGCTACGCTACCCAGGATGATAAACGGTCGACGGCCAAAGCGGTCGCTCAGCAGACCCATAATCGGCTGTACAAACAGCATACCCACCATGATGGCGATAATAATCAGCACGCCGTGATCTTCCGAGTAGTGCAGGTTATGCGACAGATAGCTCGGCATGTAGGTCAGCAGCATGTAGTAAGTGACGTTGGTGGAAATCACCAGACCAATACAGGTCAGCAGGCTGCGCCAGTGCTTTGTCGCGATCTCTTTAAAGGACACTTTCGGGCCGTCCTGCAGCCCTTCGCGGTCGCCCTGCTCCAGTTTATCAACGTGCTGCTGGAACGCAGGTGTCTCTTCCAGAGCATGTCGCAGGTAAAGACCGATAATACCCAGCGGGAGCGCGATAAAGAACGGAATACGCCAGCCCCAGTCGAGGAAGTTCTCCTCACCGACCACGGTTGAAATCAGAACCACGACGCCCGCGCCCATCACGAACCCAGCAATCGAACCGAAGTCCAGCCAGCTGCCCATAAAGCCGCGCTTACGGTCAGGAGAATACTCCGCGACGAAGATCGACGCCCCGGTATACTCGCCCCCGACGGAGAAGCCCTGCGCCATCTTACAGAGCAACAGCAGAATAGGTGCCCAGATGCCGATCGTGGCATAGGACGGTATTAGGCCGATACAGAACGTACTGATCGACATAATGACAATGGTGATAGCGAGTATTTTCTGGCGACCGTATTTGTCACCGAGCATACCGAAGAACAGACCACCCAGCGGGCGGATCAGGAAAGGAACGGAGAATGTACCCAGCGCGGCAATCATCTGCAGGCTTGGGTCAGCACCGGGGAAGAACACTTTACCTAATGCATAGGCAACAAAGCCGTAGACACCGAAATCGAACCATTCCATCGCATTACCGAGCGAGGCGGCGGTGATCGCTTTACGCAGTTTAGCGTCATCAATAATGGTGACGTCGCGAAGCGTAATGGGTTTAACCTTTTTCCTTCTTAGCATAGCTTTCCTCGTAGACTTAGCCCTGTCCGTTCCACAGCCAACTCGCACTCTGTGAACCCGAGATCCGCTCCATGCGAACCTCCATCTTCAAGCGTAGCAGGTTTACTTACATTGACGTTTTCCGTCGATACAACCGAACCTGTTGACGCCTGTCTGGGCAGTTAATGACCTTTTTACCCTACCAGCGTTTATATTTGTGATCAACTTCACACATATATTTATACTGCGTCAGGTGAAGACAGTTTTTGTCAACTACCGCAAATAAGTACTTTCTCAACCTTCCAGAGCCCCCATTTTCGGCCTCATCCTTTTTCTTTTCCCAACAGAATAAAAAGCCATATTTTTTACAAGAGATTTACATAAATTTTCAGCTCTCACAACGCGCCGTAAAGTTTACATTCAATATGTGATGAAGATAACTAAAACACCGTTTTATTTTCATTGAATCAATATTCCATCGATCGCATGATAATTCCTGAAACATAGCGACGCATGTTTTCTGACGAGAGGAAACGAGAGCGCTAACTGAATTTCGGTGCAGGGTTATCACAAACCAATCATCAAGAGCACCCTTCATCAAATTGAATTTATTGATTTTTTTATTCGCACCTGCCGCTCACCATGAGAGGCGAAATTGTGAGGGTTAGAGATGAAGATTAAAGCCACGATAGAACGCATACCGGGTGGTATGATGCTGGTGCCGCTGGTACTCGGTGCTATTCTGAATACATTAGCACCTGAAACCGGGGCTTATTTTGGTGGTTTCACAAAGGGGATGATTACGGGTACCGTTCCCATCCTGGCGGTCTGGTTCTTTTGTATCGGCGCATCCATTAATTTGCGGGCAACCGGTACCGTATTACGCAAATCCGGAACGCTGGTGATAACCAAAATAGCGGTTGCCTGGGTGGTCGCAATGATATGCGCGATGTTCATTCCTGAAAATGGAATTCAGACCGGTTTCTTCGCCGGGTTATCCGTCCTGGCGATTGTCTCGGCGATGGACATGACCAACGGCGGGCTGTATGCCAGCCTGATGAACCAGTACGGAACGAAAGAGGAGTCCGGCGCGTTTGTTTTGATGTCTCTGGAGTCCGGCCCGCTCATGACGATGCTGATCCTGGGGTCCGCTGGCCTGGCTTCTTTTGAGCCCCATCATTTTGTCGGCGCGATCCTGCCATTCCTGATCGGCTTCGCGCTGGGCAATCTGGATCACGATCTGCGTGATTTCTTCAGCAAAGCCACGCCGGTGCTGATCCCATTCTTTGGCTTTGCACTGGGTAACACCATCAACCTGAACGTGATTCTTGATACGGGACTGCTGGGGATTGTGCTGGGTGTCGCGGTTATCATCATCACCGGTATTCCGCTGATCATTGCTGACCGCGTAATCGGGGGAGGAAACGGCACGGCGGGCGTCGCCGCCTCTTCAGCCGCAGGCGCTGCCGTTGCAAACCCGGTGATTATCGCCCAGATTAACCCGGCCTTCGAACCGGTGGCCGCGTCCGCGACGGCACTGGTTGCCGCCAGCGTGATTGTCACCGCAATCCTGGTGCCCATCATCACGGCGCTATACGCGAAACGCTACGGAAATGTGCAAGAGATCCCGCCTGAACCGAAACCGATAGAAATGAATCACTAACACACCGCGCCAGCCATCCTCTCTCCCCTGGGGGGAGAGGGTCAGGATGAGGGGTTCAACCAAAAATCTCTTCCACCATTGCATCCACCAGCCGTTTTGCCGAACACAGCCTCGGCATACCCAGCGCGACGGTCTGCCAGTTTTGCGTCACTGACCAACTCACCGGGTGTATATCCGCCTGACACCAGTCGCCCAGCCAGCCCAGCATGTCTTTGTGATCGATTAAACCCGCCGAAGCGGGTGTGGTCAGCCATTGATGATAGAAATGGCGCGTTGTGGGAGACGCATTGATGCCCTGCGCGAGGTAGTTGGCGGCCATGCTGCGTAAATTATCCTTGAGCATTGCCGACACATCGTTGTTCGCCAGACGGCAGGCATCGCCAAATGCTCCCCAGCGCAGCTCTTCCAGAACAATGAAGCAGCGCCCGGCTAAAGACCAGCCATCATAGTGACCGGCTCGCCAGCGGGTGAAAATTTGTTCACTGTGCTCGCCCGCCTGTACCGTCAGTCCACGCTGGGTCAGCGCCTTTTCTTTATAGGCGGCACGTTGGATAAAATGAGAGGAGAGCTCCGCATACTGTTCAAGCAGGCCGGGAGATGGCTGAGCGCGCAGGTGAGCCTGCTGGCACAGTGCAGTCAGTTTATCGGCCATCAGCGTCAGCGCAAGATGGCCTGGATCCAACATGCCGGCGAGTTTTTCCGCCAGCCCCAGGCGCAGGGCCGCGTTCTCGTTAAGCATTCCCGCCATCGCCCAGGGCCGTAGCCGGGTATGCGTCATGATCTCCTGAGTCAAACGTTCACGAAACTGCAGCTGCTGCGGCCCCAGATGGGGATGGCGCGCCGCGTCCACGCCCTGCACAAGATCGACCATAAACCTGGGATGAATACACTCCAGCGTCCGCCCGGGACCGTCCAGTAGCTGTGTTGTCATGGTTGCTCTGCTGCGAATAGAGTTTGAATGTCATCGCGTAACAGTCGGGTGTCTTCCTGAATCCACGTCGCAGTCGTAATGCTTTGCTTCAACAGCTGGCTGAGCGCTCGGGTTGAATGCTCATTTTGTTGACGCACTGCGAGGCTATCACGCAAGCTTTCCTGTAACCCGGTCAGGCATAACGAAAATTCTGCAAAGAACGTCGCCATTCCGGCCGTAACAGAGACATCGACCTGCGCGGACAAAGCTTTACGTATTTGTTCACAAAACTGATCAATATGTTGCTTAAATTTGTCATGCAGTTGCGCAATGTCGATAACATAGTGCGTGCGCGTGACCACGTACTCATCCCAGCCCCAGCCCGGATTATTGAGCCAACGCGAAACGGTTTCACGCATACTGCTCCCGGCGGAAAGTTGACCTGCCGGGCGGTTATCCTTTGCAATGGCATCGTTAAACAGCGCGCGCGTATTGAAATCAAGCTGGTTTGCCTGAAAAGCCGGGAAGCTGATCCGCGCCCGGAAGCCGGCATGGCTCAGATGCTCTTTTATACGCGTTTCAATGGGGCGGATAGCGTCATTCAGCGAGCGCGCCAGCGTAGATTCCAGCTGATCGAAGCGTAACGCCAGCTCCCGGGCGATTTTTGCCTGCGCATCCAGCATGATGAGTTCACAGGAGGAGCGAATTTTACTCAGGACGATCTGCGCCTGCCCTTCATCATCCAGAACCAGCGGTTCCCGCTCTTGCTGTTTGTCACTGCGGCGATTCAGCCGCTCAATACCTGCCAAATCAAGAATATTTTGAGGGCTGAACACATGGCCCACTGCCTGGTGAAGCGCCGATTTTTCGGCCTCCATAAAGTCCGCGGTCGCGTTCAGCGCCTGGTCAACTTCATGTTTCACCTCATCGCTCACCGCGCTCTGGCGCGTCTGCAGCAGCGCCATATCCTCTTCAAGACGCGCGATGTTCAGTTCCAGCCCCTCAAAGGCCACCGTCAGCCCCTGATAGCGGAAGTCGAGATACTCCCGGGCATTTTGCGCGTAGTTGAGCAGCTTATGCGAGGCCGAGCGCAGCGCGAATAGCGAGGCATTGGCATAGGCGGCGTAAATCAGTTTGCGTATCGGCTGTTCAAACAGCGAATCTTCCCAGAGCAAATCGGCTGCGTGACGGATATGGTTTATATCGTCCAGGTCCGCCGAACGCCAGCGGCGTCCGAGTGCGGCTTCGGCAAAATCCTGCACCCAGGGCTGCTCCTGATGATCCGGCAGGCGTCCACGGGCATTCATCTCGTTGCGGGCGCGGTTTGCCAGATACGCCCACATAGAGGAAACAGGGTAGATCTGGCCAGGCGAAATAGTGCCTTTCATTAAGGTACCGGAGATCATCGCCCTGACCTGCTCTTCATCGTCGCTATTGCGATCCTTCTGGTCGAATTTATTCACCAGCGCATACAGAGGCACTGATTTCCCCGCAACCGAAATAGCCTGACGGACCTCTTCATCAGAAATAGATTTAAGCTGGGTATAATCCATCACCGCCAGCACCGCCGACGCGCGGGCTAGCTGTTCGCTAAGCATTTTTTGCAGATGCGGTTGTCCGGCCTCATTGGGGCCGGGAGTATCGAGCAGCGTCAGTTGCCCGAGGTGCGCATCCAGACCCGCAAGATGCACGAACTCCACTTCAATCACCGGAATATGTTCGATGGCCGCGTATTCAGAGAACGGAAACGCCACGCCCAGCGCCTGGGAGAGCCTCACCAGGTCATTGAGACTTTTCAGGCAATGAAATATTGGCTGCGCCCCGAGATGATGCTTTTCAAAGGCCTCGCCTTTCTCAATACGCTCCAGCAGCGTATTCATGTCCTTATCAATTTCCAGTTGCAGAGCCAGCTTGCCGCGATCGTAATCGCCAAGCTTTTTCTGCAGCAGGTGAATCAAATCATCAATAGGAGAGACATGTGAGAAGTGGAGCACCGGCTCTTTCTGACCTGGCGTATGACGGATCAGCGTAGGCAGCGCCGTCATTGGGCGGTTGCGGTTCGGCAACACTTCGGTACCCACAATGGCATTAATGGTGGTCGATTTCCCCGCTTTCATCGTGCCAACGATAGCCAGAACCATTTCCAGACGTGTTATTTTGCGTAATTCATTATTCAGCGTTGCCTGCTGCGCTTCGACGCCGCGCGCACTAAAATGCAAAGGCAGCACGTTGTTCTTTTCACCTGTAATAGCAGCCGTCGTGCTCTCCAGCTTCGCTGTCGGCATTGATTTCAGGGTATCGAGATTTTGCAGGGCAAGCTGTAACAAACGCTCAGCTTCCTGACTTAATTCAAAAATGGTCTGTGTGTGCATGATAAAAGCCTTTCCTTAACGCAAATTTATTACTTTTATTAAGCCACTTGTATTAATTATGATGTTCAGGCTTATATGATCACGTGTGGAAAACATGTTCACCAAAATATAACTAATTGAAGATAATCAGAAATAAATGGCTATCCCTGCATGGCGTGTAAAGCTCTCCTCAAGGCCTGAAAGCCAAAAGATAAAAAGCCTGGCCCATTTTAAGAAGCTTCAGGATATATCATCATTATTTACCCACCTAAAAAGAGAGGGATAGGCCGCCAACATAAGAAATGCATGGCAGTAAAGTTCGAAGATAAATAACAATGCGTTGCTTCACCTTATCCGAAATGAAGGTGCGTAGCAATTTGCCGCAATAAAATATTCGATATATTTAGCGACTTCTCTTTCCACCGTGTTAATGACGTTAGCATCGCTTAGCTGACTGACAGTAAGTGTCACTCGCAACACATTTTCTGCGTTTTTTAAATTCACAATAGCACCGACAAAAGTGTGGATTTGCGTTATACTTGCCGCCTTTTTCGGCACTCTGCCGTCATTTAGCTGGCACTTTCCAGCGCGTTAACACTTTTGAGGATACCGACATGCAACTCCCACACTGCCCAAAATGCAATTCTGAATACACCTACGAAGATAATGGCATGTTCATCTGCCCGGAATGTGCACACGAATGGAATGATGCCGAGCCAGCGCAGGACGCTGATGCGCTGGTCGTCAAAGATGCCAACGGTAATCTGCTGGCGGATGGCGACAGCGTCACCGTGGTGAAAGATCTTAAGGTGAAAGGCAGCTCTTCCATGCTGAAGATCGGCACCAAAGTGAAGAATATCCGTCTGGTGGAAGGCGATCATAATATCGATTGCAAAATTGACGGCTTCGGTCCGATGAAACTGAAATCTGAGTTCGTGAAAAAGAACTGATTTAACCCGCCCGGTAGCACTTCGCTTACCGGGCTTTCGGGAACTACACTTAACGGGCTTTTCTTACGTGAGGTAAAGATTATGCCGTTAAGTCCCTACATCTCTTTTGCCGGCAACTGTGCAGAGGCTACCGCCTTCTATCAGCAGGCCGTCGGCGCAGAACTCCTCTATAAAATCACCTTCGGCGAAATGCCAAAAAGCGATAACAGCGAAGAAGGCTGTCCGTCCGGCATGCAGTTTCCGGATTCGGCTATCGCTCACTCCAACGTTCGCATTGCGGGCAGCGATATCATGATGAGCGACGGGCTGCCGCCGGGCAGCAGCGCACAGTACGCGGGCTTCACGCTGGTACTCGACACGCAGGATGTGTCAGAAGGCAAGCGCTGGTTCGACAACCTTGCCGATGGCGGGAATATCGACATGGCCTGGCAGGAAACCTTCTGGGCGCACGGCTTCGGTAAGGTCACCGACAAGTACGGCGTGCCGTGGATGATTAACGTCGTTAAGCAGCAGCACTAATTTTTCGGGCGGTGGGCGGTCTGCCTCCGCCTGTCATCAAACTCCCCTCAACTCTTCAAACTCCCGCAACCTGCACTTAACCCAAATGTCATATTGATGCGCCAGCATGAGGCCACATTTATCGTGAGGCCCAGCACATGCACACTGTCATCCGCGTCGAGAAACTGAGCAAGACCTTCAATCACAACAAGGCGCTGCATGCCGTTGATCTGACCGTCCAGCAGGGCGAAATGGTGGCGCTGCTGGGGCCGTCCGGTTCAGGAAAATCCACCCTTCTGCGTCACTTAAGCGGCCTTATTACCTGCGATAAAACGCCGGAAAGCCGCGTCGAGCTGCTGGGTAACACCGTGCAGCATGCGGGCCGTCTGGCGAGCGATATTCGCAAAAGCCGCGCCCGGACGGGCTACATCTTTCAGCAGTTCAACCTGGTGAACCGCCTGACGGTGCTGGAGAACGTGCTGATTGGCGCGCTCGGCAGCACCCCGTTCTGGCGCACCTGCCTGCGCTGGTTCTCCCCATCACAGAAGCAGGAAGCGTTACAGGCACTGACCCGCGTCGGCATGGCGCACTTCGCCCACCAGCGCGTGTCCACGCTGTCTGGCGGGCAGCAGCAGCGCGTCGCTATCGCCCGCGCCCTGATGCAGAAAGCCAAAATCATTCTCGCCGATGAGCCCATCGCCTCGTTGGATCCGGAGTCGGCCCGCATCGTGATGGAAACCCTGCGCGACATCAACCAGAACGACGGCATCACCGTGGTGGTGACGCTGCATCAGGTGGATTACGCCTTGCGCTACTGCGAGCGCATCGTCGCCCTGCGTCAGGGCCACGTGTTCTTCGATGGCGCCAGCCACCAGTTTGATAACGAACGTTTTGACCATCTCTACCGCAGCGTAAACCGCGTCGAAGAACGCGCGCAGGCTGCTTAACGCCCCGATAACGAGGAATGGAAATGAACTACAAAGCCGTTGCCGCGCTGGCCTTCACCAGCATGTTCAGCATCAGCACCCTGTTAAGCCCGGCGTACGCCGAAGAGCAGGAAAAAGCGTTGAACTTTGGCATCATTTCAACGGAATCACAGCAAAACCTGAAGCCGCAGTGGGAACCGTTCCTGAAAGATATGGAAACCAAACTGGGGATCAAAGTGAACGCCTTCTTCGCCCCGGACTACGCGGGCATCATCCAGGGGATGCGCTTTAACAAAGTGGACATCGCCTGGTACGGCAACCTTTCCGCCATGGAAGCGGTGGACCGCGCCAACGGTCAGGTCTTTGCCCAGACCGTTGCGGCAGATGGTTCTCCAGGATACTGGAGCGTGCTGATCGTGAACAAAGACAGCCCGATCAACAACCTCAACGACATGATCGCCAAACGCAAAGATCTGACCTTTGGCAACGGCGATCCGAACTCTACCTCCGGCTTCCTCGTCCCTGGCTACTACGTCTTCGCGAAAAACAACATCTCCGCCAGCGACTTTAAGCGCACCGTCAACGCCAGCCACGAAACCAACGCGCTGGCCGTGGCGAACAAGCAGGTGGACGTTGCCACCAACAACACCGAAAACCTCGACAAGCTGAAAACCTCCGCGCCGGACAAGCTGAAAGAGCTGAAGGTCATCTGGAAATCCCCGCTGATCCCCGGCGACCCGATCGTCTGGCGCAAAAATCTCTCCGAAAGCACCAAGGATAAGGTCTACGACTTCTTTATGAGCTACGGCAAAACGCCGGAAGAGAAAGCGGTTCTGGAACGTCTGGGCTGGGCACCGTTCCGCGCGTCCAGCGATCTGCAGCTGGTCCCGATTCGCCAGTTGGCGCTGTTTAAGCAAATGCAGGCCGTGAAGGACAACAAAGGGCTGAAGGAAGAGGAGAAGACCAGCAAAGTCTCTGAAATCCAGGCCCAGCTGGAAGACCTCGACCGCCTGACCGCCGCGCTGGGTGCGATGACGAGCGTGAATAAAGCGGTGCAGTAACACAAGTCCCCTCTCCCTTGGGGGAGAGGGAGAACAGATTAAGGAGCCAACATGCAAACCATTACCCTCCCGCCGCCGAAGCGCAGCTGGTTCTCGCTCATAAGCTGGGCCATCCTGCTGGCGGTACTCGTTATCTCCTGGAAGGGCGCGGAGATGGATCCGCTGCTGCTCTTCAAAGATTCCGGCAACATGGCGACCTTCGCCGCCGACTTCTTCCCGCCGGATTTCAGCCAGTGGCAGGACTACCTCAGCGAAATGGCGATCACCCTGCAAATCGCCGTTTGGGGCACCGCCCTCGCCGTCGTTCTCTCCATTCCGTTCGGCCTGATGAGCGCCGAAAACATCGTGCCGTGGTGGGTTTACCAGCCGATGCGTCGCCTGATGGACGCCTGTCGCGCCATCAACGAAATGGTCTTTGCGATGCTGTTCGTGGTCGCCGTTGGCCTGGGTCCGTTCGCCGGCGTGATGGCACTGTTCATCCACACCACAGGCGTGCTCTCCAAGCTGCTCTCGGAAGCGGTTGAAGCCATCGAGCCCGGCCCGGTCGAAGGCATCCGCGCAACGGGCGCCAACAAAATCGAAGAGATCCTCTACGGCGTCCTGCCGCAGGTGATGCCGCTGCTGATCTCCTACTCCCTGTACCGCTTCGAGTCCAACGTTCGCTCCGCCACCGTGGTCGGCATGGTGGGCGCAGGCGGGATTGGCGTCACCCTGTGGGAAGCGATTCGCGGTTTCCAGTTCCAGCAAACCTGCGCCCTGATGGTGCTCATCATCGTCACCGTCAGCCTGCTGGATTTCCTCTCTCAACGCTTGCGTAAGCACTTCATCTGATTAGCGAGGCTTTGATTGGTATGCACTTATCCAGACATCCGACCAGTTACCCTACCCGCTGGCAAGAGATTGCGGCCAGGCTCGAAGTGGAGCTGCGCACGCATTACCGCTGCGGTGACTACCTGCCCGCCGAGCAGCAGCTTGCCGACCGCTACGAGGTGAACCGCCACACCCTGCGCCGCGCCATTGACCAGCTGGTGGAGCGCGGCTGGGTCCAGCGCCGTCAGGGCGTCGGCGTGCTGGTGCTGATGCGCCCGTTTGACTACCCGCTCAACGCCCAGGCGCGTTTTAGCCAGAATCTGCTGGATCAGGGTAGCCATCCAACCAGCGAAAAGCTGCTCTCGGTTCTGCGCCCGGCCTCCCACCACGTGGCGGATGCCCTCGGGATTCAGGAGGGTGACAACGTCGTACACCTGCGTACGTTGCGCCGGGTCAACGGCGTGGCGGTCTGCCAGATCGACCACTACTTCGCGGACCTCACCCTCTGGCCCGTGCTGCAACATTTCGCCAGCGGTTCCCTGCATGATTTCCTTCAGGACGCGACGGGTATCGCGCTCAAACGCACCCAGACGCGCATCAGCGCCCGCCGTGCACAGGCGAAAGAGAGCAAGGTGCTGGAGATCCCCAACATGGCCCCGCTGCTCTGCGTGCGCACCCTCAACCACCGTGACGGCGAGATCAACGCGACGGAATACTCCGTCAGTCTGACCCGCGCCGACATGATTGAATTCACCATGGAGCACTGAATGCACTTCGACACCTCCACCCGACAGCGCTGGATGCGCGTGCTGGCCCATAGCCAGCCTGCTGCGCTGGCCGCCCGCATGAACGCACTCGGCCTGACGCCGGACTACGACACGATCCGCGCGCCGGAGATCGGCCTGGTGCAGATCCAGGCACGCATGGGCGGCACCGGCGAGCGCTTCTTCGCCGGCGATGCCACCCTCACCCGCGCGGCTATCCGCCTTAACAGCGGCACGCTGGGTTATAGCTACGTACTTGGGCGAGACAAAACGCACGCCGAGCGCTGCGCGGTGATCGACGCGCTTTTACAGGAACACCCGCATTTCCAGACGTTAATGGAAACCCTTATTGCCCCGCTGGAAGCCGACCGCGCCGCACGCCTTGCCGCGCGTCAGGCCGAAGTGAACACCAGCCGGGTCGACTTCTTTACGCTCGTTCGCGGAGACAACGCATGACGCTTCAACCTGCTTTTACCCTGGCCGTCCAGGATGCCCAACAGAGTTTCCGTCGCCTGCTGAAGGCCATGAGCGAGCCCGGCGTGATCGTCTCGCTGCATCAGCTTTCGCAGGGCTGGCTGCCGCTGAAACTCGCCACTACCAGCGTGCTGCTGACGCTGGCGGACAACGACACTCCGGTATGGCTGTCAGGCGCATTGCTGAACGATATCGCCAGCCAGAACCTGCGCTTTCACACCAGCGCGCCGCTGGTCGATCAGCCCCAGCAGGCGGTCTTTGCCGTGGCCGACGAACAGATCAGCCATGAACAGCTTAACGCCCTGAGCGAAGGCAGCGCCGTCGCACCGGAAACCAGCGCCACGCTGATCCTGCAAGTCTCCAGCCTGAGCGGTGGCCGCATGCTTCGCCTGACGGGCGCAGGCATCGCCGACGAGCGGATGGTCGCGCCCCAGCTGCCGGAGTGCATCATCCATGAGCTGACCGAGCGTCCGCACCCGTTCCCGCTCGGCATTGACCTGATCCTGACCTGCGGCGAGCGCCTGCTGGCAATCCCGCGGACTACCCACGTGGAGGTGTGCTGATGTACGTAGCCGTCAAAGGAGGCGAAAAGGCGATCGCCGCCGCTCATGCCTTACAGGAGCACAGACGCCGGGGCGATGAACAGCTTCCCGAGCTGAGCGTCGCCCAGATTGAGCAACAGCTTAACCTCGCGGTTGACCGCGTGATGACCGAGGGCGGCGTTGCTGACCGCGAGCTTGCAGCGCTGGCGCTGAAGCAGGCCAGCGGCGATAACGTGGAAGCCATCTTCCTGCTGCGCGCCTGGCGCACCACCGTTCCCCGTCTGGCAGTCAGCGAGCCGGTGAACACGGCGGAAATGCGTTTAGAGCGCCGTATTTCAGCGGTGTACAAAGACATTCCCGGTGGCCAGCTCCTTGGCCCGACCTACGACTACACCCATCGTCTGCTGGACTTCACGCTGTTGGCGAACGGCGAAGCCCCAACGCTCAGCACTTCAGACGTCGAACAGGAACCGTCTCCGCACGTCTTCAGCCTGCTGGCAAACCAGGGGCTGGCGAAAGCGGAAGAAGACACTGGCGCCACGCCGGACGACGTCACCCGCACGCCGCCGGTCTACCCGTGCTCACGCTCGTCCCGCCTGCAACAGCTGATGCGCGGCGACGAAGGGTATCTGCTGGCGCTGGCCTACTCCACACAGCGCGGCTACGGGCGCAACCACCCGTTCGCGGCAGAGATCCGCAGCGGCTATCTCGACGTCGAAATCGTGCCGGAAGAGCTGGGTTTTGCGGTGAACGTCGGCGAACTGCTGATGACCGAGTGCGAAATGGTCAACGGTTTCGTCGCGCCAGAGAATGAAGACCCGCATTTTACCCGCGGCTACGGGCTGGTGTTTGGCCTCGGCGAGCGCAAAGCGATGGCGATGGCGCTGGTTGACCGCGCCCTGCAGGCGCCGGACTACGGCGAGCACATTGCCGGCCCGGCGCAGGACGAAGAGTTCGTGCTGGCCCACGCGGACAACGTCGAGGCCGCAGGTTTTGTCTCGCACCTCAAGCTGCCGCACTACGTCGATTTCCAGGCCGAACTGGAACTGCTAAAACGCCTGCAACGGGAGCGCGCCAATGGCTAACTTAAGCGGCTACAACTTTGCCTATCTGGATGAGCAAACTAAACGCATGATCCGCCGCGCCATTTTAAAAGCGGTGGCTATTCCGGGCTATCAGGTGCCGTTTGGTGGCCGTGAAATGCCGATGCCGTACGGCTGGGGCACGGGCGGCATTCAGATCACCGCCAGCGTGATTGGCGAAGCGGACGTGCTGAAGGTTATCGACCAGGGCGCGGACGATACCACCAACGCCGTGTCGATCCGCAACTTCTTTAAGCGCGTGACGGGCGTCAACACCACCGAAAAAACCGAAGACGCGACGCTGATCCAGACCCGCCACCGCATTCCGGAGACTCCGCTGACGGAAGATCAGATTCTGATTTTCCAGGTGCCGATCCCGGAGCCGCTGCGCTTTATCGAGCCGCGGGAAACCGAGACCCGCACCATGCACGCGCTGGAAGAGTACGGGATCATGCAGGTCAAACTGTATGAAGACATCGCCCGCTTCGGCCATATCGCCACCACCTACGCCTACCCGGTGAAGGTCAACGGGCGCTACGTGATGGACCCGTCGCCAATCCCAAAATTCGACAATCCGAAGATGGACATGATGCCTGCCCTGCAGCTCTTTGGTGCCGGACGTGAAAAACGCATCTACGCCGTACCGCCGTATACGCGTGTCGAAAGCCTGGATTTCGACGATCACCCGTTTACGGTGCAGGAGTGGGACGAGCCGTGCGCCATCTGCGGATCCAAACACAGCTATCTCGATGAAGTGGTGCTGGACGATACGGGCAAACGGATGTTTGTCTGCTCCGACACCGATTACTGCCGCCAACAGAGCGAGGCGAACGGCCAATGAAACCGCTGCTTTCGGTTAATAACCTGACCCACCTTTATGCGCCGGGAAAAGGCTTCAGCGACGTGTCGTTCGAGCTGTGGCCGGGCGAAGTGCTGGGCATTGTCGGCGAGTCCGGCTCCGGCAAAACCACCCTGCTGAAGTCCATCTCCGCGCGCCTGACGCCGCAACACGGCGAGATCCTGTATCAGGGACGCTCCCTCTACGACATAAGCGAGGCCGAGCGCCGTCGCCTGCTGCGCACCGAGTGGGGCGTGGTGCATCAGCACCCGATGGACGGCCTGCGCCGTCAGGTGTCGGCGGGAGGCAATATCGGCGAACGGCTGATGGCCACCGGCGCGCGCCACTACGGCAACATCCGCGCCACCGCACAGCACTGGCTGGAGGAGGTGGAGATCCCCGCCTCGCGCATTGACGACCTGCCAACCACCTTTTCCGGCGGTATGCAGCAGCGTTTGCAAATTGCCCGCAATCTGGTCACCCATCCAAAGCTGGTGTTTATGGATGAACCCACCGGCGGACTGGACGTCTCCGTGCAGGCCCGCTTGCTCGACCTGCTGCGCGGCCTGGTGGTGGAGCTGAACCTGGCGGTGGTGATTGTCACCCACGATCTGGGCGTTGCGCGCCTGCTGGCGGACCGCCTGCTGGTGATGAAGCAGGGTCAGGTGGTGGAAAGTGGGCTGACCGACCGCGTGCTCGACGACCCGCATCATCCGTACACCCAACTGCTGGTGTCCTCGGTATTACAGAATTGAGAGGCCAACATGATCCAGGTTGAAAATGTCAGTAAGACCTTTGTGCTACACCAGCAAAATGGCGTGCGCCTGCCGGTGCTGCAAAACGCCTCGCTAGAGGTGAGTCAGGGTGAATGCGTGGTGCTGCACGGCCACTCCGGCAGCGGTAAATCGACCCTGCTGCGCTCCCTGTACGCCAACTATTTACCGGACGAAGGCCACATCCATATTCGCCATAACGAAGAGTGGGTCGATCTGGTTCAGGCCCCGGCGCGCAAGGTGCTGGAAGTGCGCCGCTCAACGATCGGCTGGGTTAGTCAGTTCCTGCGGGTGATCCCGCGGATCTCCGCCCTGGACGTGGTGATGCAGCCCCTGCTGGATCTCGGTGTGCCGCGCGAAACCTGCGCCGCCAGGGCCGCCAGCCTGCTGACGCGCCTCAACGTGCCGGAGCGCCTGTGGCACCTCGCCCCGTCGACCTTTTCCGGCGGCGAGCAGCAGCGCGTGAATATCGCGCGCGGGTTTATCGTCGACTATCCGATTTTACTGCTGGATGAACCCACCGCCTCGCTCGACGCTAAAAACAGCGCAGCGGTGATAGCGCTGATCGAACAGGCCAAAGCGCGCGGGGCGGCGATCGTCGGGATCTTCCACGACGACGCCGTCCGCAATCGCGTGGCGGACAGGCTGCACCCAATGGGGACAAACGCATGATTATCAATAATGTCAGGCTGGTGCTGGAAAATGAGGTCGTGAAGGGTTCGGTTGAAATCCAGGACGGCGTCATCCGCGCCTTTGCCGAAACCCAAAGCCGTTCTCCTGAAGCGATGGACGGCGACGGCGGCTGGCTGCTGCCGGGGCTGATTGAGCTGCATACCGATAATCTGGATAAATTCTTCACCCCGCGCCCGAAGGTGGACTGGCCCGCCCATTCGGCGATGAGCAGCCACGACGCGCTGATGGTCGCCAGCGGCATCACCACGGTGCTGGACGCGGTGGCGATCGGCGACGTGCGCGACGGCGGCGATCGTCTGGAAAATCTGGAAAAGATGATCAACGCCGTGGAGGAGACGCAAAAGCGCGGCCTCAACCGCGCCGAGCACCGCCTGCACCTGCGCTGCGAGCTGCCGCATCACACCACCCTGCCGCTGTTTGAAAAGCTGGTCGGGCGCGAGCCGGTCTCGCTGGTTTCGCTGATGGATCACTCCCCGGGGCAGCGCCAGTTCGCCAACATTGAAAAGTACCGTGAATACTATCAGGGCAAATACTCGCTCAACGACGCGGAGATGGCCCGTTACGAAGAAGAGCAGCTGGCGCTGGCAGCCCAGTGGTCGCAGCCGAACCGTCTCTCCATTGCCGCGATGTGTCGGGACCGGAATATTGCGCTGGCCAGCCATGACGATGCCACTCACGATCACGTACGCGAATCCCATCAACTAGGCAGCGTGATCGCCGAATTTCCCACCACGTTCGAAGCGGCTGAAGCCTCCCGCAAACACGGCATGAACGTGCTGATGGGCGCGCCGAACATCGTGCGCGGCGGATCGCACTCCGGCAACGTGGCGGCAAGCAAACTCGCTTCCCTCGGCCTGCTGGATATCCTCTCGTCTGACTACTACCCCGCCAGCCTGCTGGACGCGGCCTTCCGCGTTGCAGACGACGAGGACAACCGCTTTACGCTGCCGCAGGCGATTCGACTGGTGACGAAAAACCCGGCCAGCGCGCTCAACCTTCACGACCGCGGTGAGATTGCCGAAGGCAAACGGGCTGATCTGGTGCTGGCGCACCGCAAGGGCGAGCACGTTCATATCGACCACGTCTGGCGTCAGGGAAAAAGGGTGTTCTGATGGGAAGACTCATCTGGTTAATGGGCCCGTCCGGCTCGGGAAAAGACAGCCTGCTGTCGGCGTTACGGCAGCGGGAACATTCACAGCTGCTGGTGGCGCACCGCTACATTACCCGCGCGGCGAACGCTGGCAGTGAAAACCATATCGCCCTGAGCGAGCAGGAGTTTTTTACCCGCGCCGGGCAAAACCTGCTGGCGCTGAGCTGGCACGCGAACGGCTTTTATTACGGCGTCGGCATCGAGATCGACCTCTGGCTGCACGCGGGCTTCGACGTGCTGGTTAACGGCTCGCGCGCGCATCTGCCGCAGGCAAAAGCCCGGTACGAAGCGGCGCTGCTGCCGGTCTGCCTGCAGGTTTCTCCGGATATTCTGCGCAGCCGCCTGCAAAGCCGGGGGCGCGAAAATGCGCGTGAGATCGACCAGCGGCTGGAACGTGCGGCGCGCTACACCCCGTCGGGCTGTCACGTCCTCAATAACGACGGAAGTTTGCTACAGTCAGTCGAGACCTTTTTATCGCTTATTCGCCAGAAGGAGAGACAGCATGCCTGACTGCCAGCTTCGCCCCGCCACCGCCGACGACGCGCAAATTGTTTACGCCCTGATCTGTGAACTGAAGCAGGCAGAGTTCGATCACCAGGCGTTTCACGCCGGATTTCTGGCCAACCTTCAGGATCACAACATGCGCTACCAGCTTGCCGAGCTGGACGGAAAAGCTGTCGGCATGATCGGCCTGCACATGCAGTTTCACCTGCACCACGCACGCTGGATCGGCGAGATCCAGGAGCTGGTGGTGATGCCGCAGGCGCGCGGGTTAAAGATTGGAAGCAAGCTGCTGGCATGGGCGGAGGACATCGCGAGGCAGGCAGGTGCCGAGCTGACCGAACTCTCCACCAGCGTGAAGCGCACGGACGCGCACCGCTTTTACGTTCGCGAAGGATATACGCAGAGCCATTTTCGCTTCACCAAACCGCTGTAGAGGTGCGTTATGAGTCTGACCATCACGTTAACGGGAACCGGAAGCGCACAGCTGGTCCCGGTCTTTGGCTGCGACTGCGCGGCGTGTCGCAGGGCGCGTTTGCAGGACAACTATCGCCGTCGCCCCTGTAGCGCGGTGGTCAAATTCAACGATGCGGTGACCCTGCTGGACGCGGGCATTCCGCACCTGATGGACGACTGGCCGGCGGGCAGTTTCCAGCAGTTTTTACTCACGCACTATCATATGGATCACGTTCAGGGGCTTTTCCCCCTGCGCTGGGGCGTGGGTGCGACGATCCCCGTCTACGGTCCGCCGGATGAAGCGGGCTGTGACGACCTGTTTAAACACCCCGGCATTCTGGATTTCAGCCACACGGTCGAGCCGTTCGTGATGTTTGAGCTGCAGGGGCTGCGGGTCACGCCGCTGCCGCTCAACCATTCAAAACTGACCTTCGGGTATCTGCTGGAATCGGCCCATAGCCGCGTGGCGTGGCTTTCTGATACCGCCGGGCTGCCGGATAAAACGGTGACGTTTCTGCTCAACAATCAGCCACAGGCGATAATCATCGACTGCAGCCATGAACCGCGTCCGGAGACGCCGCGCAACCACAGTGATTTAAATACGGTGATTTCCCTGAACGAGGTGATTGGCTGTCCGCAGGTGATCCTGACGCACATTAGCCATCAGTTTGACGCATGGATGATGGATAACCCGCTGCCGGACGGCATTGAAGCGGGATATGACGGGATGGTACTTGTGCTGGATTAGGTTTTCTCCCTCTCCCGTGGGAGAGGGTTGGGGTGAGGGCAACAGGCCGCACTTAGCCGCGATCGTAATCGTCTTCCAACCTGCGCTCGTCCTCTTCTAACCGACGCCTGTCGTCGTCCAGCTGGCGCTGACGCTCGTCTAAGCGGCGGCGTCTGTCTTCGAGCTGCCGACGACGATCGTCGTACTGTCGGCTGTCGATTTGACGGCTGCGGTCGTAACGATCGTCGTCATCGTCATTACGGCTGCTGCTGGGGTTGTAGGCATCGTTGATCGCCTGCTGAATGTTGCCAATGGCGTCATCAATCACATCGGCATGCGCCAGTTGGCTGGTTAAAGTCAGCAGACCAAATAACAGGACGGTAGAGTAACGTTTCATAAGGCCAGTCTCGCAGGTTGACTGGCTTTACGGTAATGAACGGCTGGGAACCGGGGTAGCGGAGGAATCTCAAATTACCATCACCTTCCGCAGCGCCTGCGCCAGCTGCTGGCGGGTAAACGGCTTACGCAGTAACGGAACGTCCGGCAGTTGCGGGTTATGCGCCGGGCGCAAATCCTGCCCGCTGATCAGCAGCACCGGAAGCTGCGGATAATGGCTGCGCACATGGTTAATCACCTCGGCCCCGCTCAGGCTTCCGGGCAACATCAGATCGCTGATAAACATACCAATATCCGGCGACGCCGCCAGCATGTTCAGGGCCTGTTCGCCGCTGTCCGCTTCGAGCGTCAGGTAGCCAAGCTGATGCAGCTGTTCGCACAGGGTCTGGCGAACGTCCGCCTCATCTTCCAGCACCAGTACAAGCCGCTCGTGATCCACGGACGTTGTGGCAGCCAGCGCTTCATCCTCCGAGACGGCGGGCAGCGTCGAGCGCGGGAGGTGGAGCCGCACGGTCGTTCCTTGTCCCGGCGCGCTTTCGATCTCTACCCGCCCCCCGGACTGACGCACAAAACCGTACACCATCGACAGGCCCAGCCCACTTCCGCTCCCGGTCTGCTTGGTGGTGAAGAACGGTTCAAAAACCCGGGATTTCACCTCCTGCGACATCCCGCTGCCGCGATCGATGACCTCCAGCGCTACCATATCCTGCCTGCGTCCGTCGCTGCGGGTCACGCGCTGGTTCCAGGTGCGAATTTTGATCGCCCCGCTCTGGCCTTCCATCGCATCCCGGGCGTTCATCACCAGGTTGATAATGGCGTTTTCCAGCTGGCTGACGTCAATCCACGCGGGCCATGCCGGGGTTTGCGCTTCAATCTCCAGGGTAAGCGTGGCGGGCAGCGAGTGGCGCATCAGTTCCCGAAGGTTTTCCAGTAGGGGCAGCATCTCTACTGCATGCGGCGTAAGGGACTGTTTACGGGAAAACGCCAGCAGCCGCTGGGTCAGCAGCGCGCCGCGTTCGGCAGCCTTCAGCGCACGGGTAATGCGCGGTGCGTCGTTTGATTCGGGGTCTGTCAGCTCAAGGCTGCCGATGATCACCGCCAGCAGGTTGTTAAAATCATGCGCCAGCCCGCCGGTCAGCTGTCCGACGGCCTTCATCTTCTGGCTGTGCAGCAGCGCCTCTTCCAGCCCCTGACGCTCGATGCGGTCGATCTCCATCTGCGTGGTTTTCTCTTTCAGCAGACGCGTGGTGTGCTCAAGCGAGGCGGTGTTGCGGGCAAAAACGTTAAACGCGCGCGCCAGCTCGCCCAGCTCGTCGCGCCGCTGCAGCGCAGGAACAGAAACATCCTGTTCACCGTGGGCAAGTCGCGACATCGCCCGGGAGATGGCCGTCAGGTTGGAGCCCAGATTGCGGTAGATATACCAGCAGGCGCAGCCGGTGATGATCAGCGCCAGCACGGCGAAGATGCTGATAAACACGCTGATGGATTGCAACTCGTGATGGCTCTGGGCCGTGCGAAGCCGGGAAGCCTGCGCCACCTGCTCAACGTACTGATTAATATCGCTATTAAGGATCGCCACCAGCGCCTTAATGTGGAACATATACCAGCTGATGGACAGATCGTTCTCCTCCAGCTGCTTCGACAGCGGGGCAAGCTTGCGCAGCTCGGCGTTAAAATCGGGCAGAACGCCCTCCACGACCGGCTGTATGGCGCTTCGGGGCAGCGTGGCGGTCACGGCGTCCAGCTGCTGAACGGTAGCACGCGGCGAAGGTGTATCAATCGCGGCCGCGATCAGCCGATCCATCTCCATCAGCTGCCGCGCGTCCGGCACGTTGCTGCCGAAGCGGCGGTTGATGTCCTGAAGATGGCGTAAATAGCTCTGGCTTTGATAGAGCGAGCTCAGCAGCGCGTTACGCTCAAGATGCCGCTTTTGCCCGCGCTCCAGCATCCCCGTTACGCTTTGCTGTAATTCATTGCTTCTGCGAATAATCCGCGCCACCAGCGCCGGCTCCTGCTGCGCCAGCGGGGCATCCGCCAGCTGTTCCAGCGAGCGGCGCAGCGCCGTTTGCATCTGCTTCAGCCGCTCGGCCTCGCCTTTGTACTCCAGCGCCCCTACCACCTGCGAAAGCCGCACCGCCGCCGTTGCCACGTTGGCCGTGTCGCGCGCGAGGTTCATGCTCCCGGTCATGTCGTCCAGCGTTTGCTGTTGGACCTGCTCCTGGATCTGGCTGGCATGACGAAAGCCGAGCACCGCCACGCCGCTCACCATCAGCGTGACGGCGACCACCAGCAGGTTAAATATCAGCAGGCGACCGCGGGCGCTGGAGAAGAACGGGGGGCGTGAAGACATGTTGACTCCGTAACTGTGATCCACATTCGCTATTCATAACTATGACAAATATGAACAGCTTCTGACATTTTG
The DNA here is from genome assembly GCF_047530715.1 of Enterobacter sp. 04-C-12-SI-ECC. NCBI lineage: Bacteria > Pseudomonadati > Pseudomonadota > Gammaproteobacteria > Enterobacterales > Enterobacteriaceae > Enterobacter > Enterobacter sp. 04-C-12-SI-ECC. The sequence continues at coordinate 33,003 of NZ_JBLKDI010000025.1, read as the reverse complement.
CATTTACGCACCTGTGATGAAGTGCAGATATCGACATTCACAGGAGATCCGCCATGAGCAGAACCCCGGTTTTAGAGATGCGCCACATTGCCAAAACCTTTGGCAATTTCCACGCGCTCAAGGGCGTGGATTTGACGGTCTTCCCCGGTGAGATCCACGCGCTGATGGGGGAAAACGGCGCGGGAAAAAGCACGCTGATGAAGATCCTCGCGGGGGCCTATACCGCCACCGGCGGCGAGATCCTGATCGACGGCCAGCCGTTTCACATCAAAGGGCCGAAGGACGCGCTGGCCGCAGGCATTACCCTGATTTACCAGGAGATGCAGCTCGCCCCCAATCTGACCGTCGCTGAAAATATCTTCCTCGGCAGCGAGCTGTCGCGCGGCGGGCTGGTGCAGCGCAAGGAGATGGCCGCCCAAGCGCAGGCGGTGATTGACCGTCTCGGCGCGCAGTTCAGCGCCACCGACCTGGTGATGAAGCTGACCATCGCCGAGCAGCAGCAGGTGGAAATCGCCCGCGCGCTGCACCGCAACAGCCGCATCCTGGTGATGGACGAACCCACCGCCGCCCTCTCCTCCCGCGAAACCCACCGCCTGTTCGAACTGATTTTGCGCCTGCGTGATGAAGGCATGGCGATTATCTATATCAGCCACCGCATGGCGGAGGTCTATGAACTCTCTGACCGCGTGAGCGTTCTGCGCGACGGGCAGTACGTCGGCAGCCTGACGCGCGACAAGCTGAACGCGTCTGAACTGGTGAAGATGATGGTGGGCCGCCCGCTCAGCGATCTGTTCAACAAAGAGCGCGATATCCCTCTCGGCAGCCCGCGTCTCAACGTGCACCACCTCACCGACGGTAAAAAAGTGCAGCCGTGCAGCCTGCAGGTGAGCTCCGGTGAAATCGTCGGGCTGGCGGGGCTGGTCGGGGCCGGACGCTCCGAGCTGGCGCAGTTGATTTTCGGCGTGCGCAAGGCCACCGGCGGGATGATTGAGGTGGACGGCGAGCCGGTGGTGATCCACTCCCCGCGCGCGGCCATTGAAAACGGGATTGGTTTTCTCACCGAGAACCGCAAGGAGCAGGGGCTGTTTCTGGAGCTGGCGGCGCAGGAGAACATCACCATGGCGACGCTGGAGCGCGACGCCACCTTCGGCATGCTTAACCGCAAAAAAGCCCAGTCCATTTCCGATGACGCTATCGCCCTGCTTAACATCCGCGTGCCCCATTCTCAGGTGCGCGCGGGCGGGCTCTCCGGCGGCAACCAGCAAAAGCTGCTGATCTCCCGCTGGGTGGCGATTGGCCCGCGCATTCTGATCCTCGACGAACCCACGCGCGGCGTGGACGTCGGGGCGAAAAGCGAGATCTACCGCATCATGAACCAGATGGCGCGCAAGGGGGTGGCGATTTTGATGATCTCCAGCGAGCTGCCGGAAGTGGTAGGCATGAGCGACCGGGTGTACGTAATGCGGGAAGGCAGCATTGCGGGTGAACTGCACGGGCGCGACATCTCCCAGGAAAATATTATGACGCTGGCAACCGGCGTGAACGACACACATCATCAGGCGGTGCAATCATGACAACTCCAACCCATCCGCAGCAGGTGGCGAAATCCGCCTCCGCCAAAAAAATGCTGATGAGCGATCTGATGCAAACGGTCGGCATTTTGCCGATTTTAATCCTGATTGTGGCGGTGTTTGGCTTTATCGCTCCGAACTTCTTTACCGAAAGTAACCTGCTCAACATTACCCGTCAGGCGTCGATCAACATCGTGCTGGCGGCGGGAATGACCTTCATCATCCTGACCGGCGGGATTGACCTCTCCGTGGGCTCGATTCTCGGCACCACGGCGGTGGCGGCGATGGTGGTCTCGCTTATTCCTGAATTCGCGATGCTCTCCATTCCGGCGGCGCTGATGCTCGGCATGGTGCTGGGGCTGTTCAACGGCGCGCTGGTGGCCTTCGCCGGGCTGCCGCCGTTTATCGTCACGCTCGGCACCTATACGGCGCTGCGAGGCGCGGCGTATCTGCTGGCGGACGGTACCACGGTGATTAACTCCAGCATCAGCTTCGAGTGGATCGGCAATAACTATCTCGGCCCGATTCCGTGGCTCGTCGTCATTGCCCTGGCGGTCATCGCTATCTGCTGGTTCATCCTGCGCCGCACCACGCTCGGCGTTCATATCTACGCGGTCGGCGGCAACATGCAGGCGGCGCGCTTAACCGGCATCAAGGTCTGGCTGGTGCTGCTGTTTGTCTACGGCATGAGCGGCCTGCTCTCCGGCCTCGGCGGGGTGATGAGCGCCTCGCGCCTCTACAGCGCCAACGGTAACCTCGGCACGGGTTACGAGTTGGATGCGATTGCGGCGGTGATCCTCGGCGGCACCAGCTTCGTCGGCGGGATCGGCACGATCACCGGCACGCTGGTGGGGGCGCTGATCATCGCCACCCTCAACAACGGCATGACGCTGATGGGCGTCTCCTACTTCTGGCAGCTGGTGATCAAAGGGGCGGTGATCATCATAGCGGTGCTGATCGACAAATACCGTACCCGACATCATCAAAGTGCATAACAACAATACCCTACAAGCGAGGAAGACAAGATGCGTTTGAAACCCTTAGTGACCGCGCTCTGTGCTGGCGCGCTGCTGGCCGCAACGCCGTTTGCGCAGGCAAAAGATTTGAAGTCCATCGGCGTGACGGTGGGCGACCTGGCTAACCCGTTCTTCGTGCAGATCACCAAAGGTGCCGAGCTGGAAGCGCGCAAGCTGGCAGGCGATAACGTCAAGGTGACGCTGGTTTCCAGCGGTTACGATCTGGGTCAGCAGGTGTCGCAGATCGATAACTTCATCGCCGCGAAGGTGGACATGATCATCCTCAACGCTGCGGATTCCAAAGGGATCGGCCCGGCGGTGAAGCGAGCCAAAGAAGCGGGGATCGTGGTCGTGGCGGTGGACGTGGCGGCGGAAGGGGCCGATGCGACCATCACCTCCGATAATACCCAGGCGGGGGAAATGGCCTGTAAGTACATTACCGACCGCCTGAAAGGCAAAGGCAACGTGGTGATCATCAACGGACCGCCGGTCTCCGCGGTGCAGAACCGCGTGGAAGGCTGCCAGACGGAATTCAAAAAACATCCGGACATCAAGGTGCTCTCGGACAACCAGAATGCCAAAGGCAGTCGTGAAGGCGGGCTGGAAGTGATGACCTCTCTGCTGGCGGCCAATCCGAAGATCGACGGCGTATTCGCGATTAACGATCCGACCGCGATCGGCGCCGATCTGGCGGCGAAACAGGCCCAGCGCAACGAGTTCTTTATCGTTGGCGTGGATGGATCGCCGGACGGTGAAGAGGCGCTGAAGCGCGAAAACTCCCTGTTTGTGGCGACCCCGGCGCAGGATCCGCAGGTGATGGCGGCGAAGGCGGTGGAGATCGGCTATGACATTCTGCAGGGCAAACCTGCGCCGAAAGCGCCTGTGCTGATCCCGGTGACGATGATCGATAAAAAGAACGTCGGCACGTATAAGGGGTGGACGGTTAAATGATCCTTTTCCCTCTTCCACAGGGAGAGGGAACTGTTTTCAAGGAGTCCCCATGAAACGCTCCGACATTAACGAAATCCTCGGCCACACGCGGCAGTTCTTCTCCATGCACGACGTGCATCTCCCGCCGTTTGCCAGCTTTCCGCCAACCAAATGGCAGCAGCTTGACCAGGCCGCGTGGCAGGAAGTGTTTGACCTCAAGCTCGGCTGGGACGTGACCGCTTTCGGCGGCAACAGCTTTGCCGCACAGGGCCTGACGCTGTTCACCCTGCGCAACGGCTCCCCCAACGGGGTGCCGTATGAGAAATGCTACGCCGAAAAAATCATGCACGTGCGCGACGGCCAGGTGACGCCGATGCATTTTCACTGGCGCAAGCGGGAAGACATCATTAACCGGGGCGGCGGGAATCTGATTATTGAGTTATGGAATGCCGGGGCGCATGAAGAGACCGAAAACACCGACGTGACGGTAACAGTCGACGGCTGCCGTCAGACCCACGCCCCCGGCAGCCAGCTGCGCCTCACGCCAGGGGAAAGCATCTGTCTCACGCCCGGCCTGTATCACAGCTTTTGGGGCGAACGCGGCTTTGGCGACGTGCTGGTGGGCGAAGTGTCGTCGGTGAATGACGACGAGCACGACAACCACTTTTTGCAGCCCGTTGCCCGCTATAACAACATCGAAGAAGACGAACCGGCGGTGCTGGTGCTGTGCAACGAGTACAACCTGTTTCGGAGCTAAGGAGTGAATGATGCTACTGATTTCTCTTGCCGACGGTCTTGAGCACGCCAGGAAACACCGCTACGCGCTGGGCGCGTTCAACGTGCTCGACTCCCATTTCCTGCGCGCGCTGTTTGCCGCCGCAAAGCAGGAACGCTCGCCGTTTATCATCAACATCGCCGAAGTGCACTTTAAGTATGTGTCCCTGGATTCGCTGGTCGAAGCGGTCAAGTTCGAAGCCGCCCGTCACGATATTCCCGTGGTGCTTAACCTTGACCACGGCCTGCATTTCGAGGCCGTCGTGCGCGCCCTGCGCCTGGGGTTTAGCTCGGTGATGTTCGACGGCTCGACGCTGAGCTACGAGGAGAACATTCGCCAGACCCGGGAAGTGGTGAAGATGTGCCACGCGGTGGGCGTCTCGGTGGAGGCGGAGCTGGGCGCGGTCGGCGGGGATGAAGGCGGCGCGCTGTACGGACATGCGGATGAAGCGTTCTTTACCGACCCGCAGCTGGCGCGGGAGTTTGTCGATAAGACCGGCATCGACGCGCTGGCGGTGGCTATCGGCAACGCGCACGGCAAATACAGGGGCGAGCCGAAGCTCGATTTCCCGCGCCTGGATGCCATTCGTCAGCAGACGGGGCTGCCGCTGGTTTTACACGGCGGCTCCGGGATTAGCGATGCCGACTTCCGCCGCGCCATCGAGCTGGGCATACATAAAATCAATTTCTATACCGGGATGTCGCAGGCCGCGCTCGCCGCCGTGGAGCAGCGCATGGCGAACCGCCAGCCGCTCTACGATGAGTTTGCCGAGCTGCTGCTGGGAATAGAAGAGGCGATAACCGATACGGTCGCGGAGCAGATGCGCATCTTCGGCAGCGCGGGGCAGGCATAATGGAACGCAAAGGCATCATCGCCGCAGGCAACATGCTGGTGGATCACGTTCACCAGATCGTGCAGTGGCCGGAGCGCGGCTGGCTGGCGGAAATCACCCACAGCGAACGCTCCACCGGCGGCGCGCCGCTCAACGTGCTGCTGACGCTGGCGAAAATGCACGTTGGCCTGCCGCTGCAGGCGGTGGGGCTGATTGGCGAAGACGGTGACGGGGACTACATTCTGGCAATGCTCGACCAGTACCACGTCAACCGCCAGCGCGTGCAGCGCACCACCTTCGCCCCAACCTCCATGTCGCAGGTGATGACCGATCCCAGCGGGCAGCGCACCTTTTTCCACTCGCCGGGCGCCAACCGTCTGCTGGATCTTCCCGCCTTCGATCGTCTCGATGGATCGATGAAGATCTTCCATCTCGGCTACCTGCTGCTGCTCGACAGCCTGGATATGCCGGATGACGAGTTTGGCACCCGCAGCGCGCGGCTGCTGGCGCAGATGCGCGAGCAAGGGTATGAAACCTCCCTTGACCTGGTGTCCCGCAGGGGCGACCCGCGCTATCAGCCGCTGGTACTCCCTGCCCTGCGCCATCTGGATTATCTGGTGATTAATGAGCTCGAGGCCGGTGAGTTTAGCGGGCTGGAGATGCGCGACGCCGACGATGCGCTGAACATCGCCAATATCGCCGATGCCGCCGCGCAGCTGCTGGCGGCAGGCGTTCGTCAGCGGGTGGTAATCCACTGTCCGGAAGGGGCATGGGGTGAAACACCGGGAGAAGCAGGCCGATGGGTTCCGTCGTGGAAGCTGGAGCAGAACGAGATTATCGGCAGCGTTGGCGCGGGCGATGCCTTTTGCGCTGGCTTTTTATATGGCTGCCATGAATCGCTGCCGCTGACAGAAAGTATTTATCTGGCGCACGCCTGCGCGCGGGCAAGCCTGCTGGCCGCCAATGCGATTGACGGCGCAAAAACGCTGGCCGAGCTGCAGGCGTTTATTCGCGAGAGCGCTTAGCTTAACAATAATTGCGATTTTTCATTACAGTTCTATGAATTTTATATTCCCGAACTACACTCTCTCCATCTGGCATATTCGGCGTGGGCAGCACTCTGTCCGCACGCTTTTCCGAAATGAGATAGAAAGAGGACAAGGGAAAAATGTTCGCAGCAATCATCATCGGTATTTTCATTATCAGCGTTATTTATGCGCATTCACGCGGCAAAGAAAAACAGACGCTTTCTCGTCAGCTCTTCGACCATTCGACGTTCATGGCCCCCATCAATATGTTTATGACGGCGTTTTCTTCCCTGCCTGCCAGGCAGCCTTTCTTTGAAACAGAGCGCTTCCCGGAATTAAATAAGCTGACGGAAAACTGGCTGGTTATTCGCGAAGAGGCGCTGCGTTTGCAGCATCATATTAAGGCGGCGGAAAATAATAACGACGCTGGCTTTAACACCTTTTTTAAACGCGGCTGGAAACGTTTTTACCTGAAATGGTATGCCGATGCCCATCCCTCCGCGCAGTCTTTATGCCCGGTGACGACCCGGCTGGTGAGTGAAATCCCCTCGGTGAAGGCGGCCATGTTTGCCGAGCTGCCGGCGGGTGCGAAGCTGGGTAAGCACCGGGATCCGTACGCGGGATCGGTTCGTTACCATCTGGGCTTATTCACACCGAATGACGATCGCTGCTTTATTGAAGTCGACAGGCAGCGACACAGCTGGCGGGATGGCGAAGCCGTTATTTTTGATGAGACCTACGTCCACTGGGCAGAAAATAAATCGGATCAAACGCGCATTATTCTCTTCTGCGATATTGAACGTCCGATGAAGTGGCGCTGGGCGCAGGCGGTTAACCATTGGGTGGGGACCACGCTGATGTCTGCAGCCCGCTCACCGAATGACGAGAATGACAGCACCGGCGGCATTAACCGCATTTTTAAATACGTTCATGCGGGCCGCGAGCGGGGACAGCGTCTGAAAAAAAGAAACCGTAAGGCCTATTACGCCATCAAGTATTTGTGCATCGCTGCAATCTTTGCCGCCATCATTGTTCCGGCGATAACGTAAGCCTTATGCCGCCTGTTCGGGTCGGCTCACATCGGAGGCAAACACGTAACCCAGCCCGCGGATCGTTTTGATAAGCGCAGGCTGATGCGGGTTAGCCTCTATTTTCCGCCGCAGGCGCATGATCAACACGTCAATCGTGCGGTCGAATACCTCGGTACTTTCGCTGTGGGTGAGCTCAAGCAGCTGCTCGCGGCTCAGTACCCGGCGGGCATTTTGCGTGAGCGCCAGCAGCAGGCCATATTCACCCTGAGTCAGTGGCACGGCGTTACGCTGCGGATCAATCAGTTCACAGCGGGCAGTGTCCAGCGTCCAGTCGTTGAAGGTTATCCCCGCCGCACGTGGCATCGGCGCTTCGGCTGCCAGCGCTCCGGTACGACGCAGCACGGCCTTAACGCGGGCCACCACCACGCGTGGATTAAACGGTTTGCCAATATAATCGTCAGCCCCCATCTCCAGCCCCACCACCACGTCTGATTCACTGCCCAGCCCGGTTAACATGATCACCGGTAGCGCCGGGCGCTGCTTTTGCAGCTGCAGCAAAACCTGCAGGCCGTTGGTGTCCGGCAGCATCATATCCAGCAGAACAAGGGCGATAGCCGGCTCCTGTTGGACCTGCCGCAGCGCATCCTGGCCGTTGTGGCAGACCAGCACGCTAAAGACGTGCTCGCTCAGCACATCCTGCAGCAGTTCGCAGACTGCCATATCGTCATCAACCACCAGTATCGCCGGTTTCATCATATGCTTCCGTAAGGGGATTATATTAAGTCTGAACCATTCTGCCGTCGGCTCCAGTGAAATGAATTTTTCCGTGACGGAAATTCAACCTATGTCACATCCGCCGCTCATTCGACACGTCAATTTTGACGATTGTCTGCATTTCGTCAGGGATTTCGCCGGGAATGCACCATAAAGACGGTGAGTAACCCCACTAAAAACATGGCATAGAAGCTGCATTAGTCGGTGCGAAAGATTTGATTAACTGGAGCAGACTGATGAAAAAAGTCGTCACGGTTTGCCCTTATTGTGCCTCAGGTTGCAAGATCCACCTGGTGGTCGATAACGGCAAAATCGTCCGGGCGGAGGCCGCGCAGGGGAAAACCAACCAGGGCACGCTGTGCCTGAAGGGGTATTACGGCTGGGATTTTATTAACGATACACAAATCCTCACCCCGCGCCTGAAAAACCCTATGATCCGCCGCGAGCGCGGCGGCAAGCTGGAAGCCGTCTCCTGGAACGAGGCGCTGGATTACGTCGCCACCCGCCTGAGTGCCATTAAGGCCAAGTATGGCCCGGATGCCATTCAGACCACCGGCTCCTCACGCGGGACCGGGAATGAAACCAACTATGTGATGCAAAAATTCGCGCGCGCCGTTATTGGTACCAATAACGTCGACTGCTGCGCTCGCGTCTGACACGGCCCATCGGTTGCAGGTCTGCACCAGTCGGTCGGTAACGGCGCAATGAGTAATGCTATCAACGAGATAGATAACACCGATCTGGTGTTTATCTTCGGTTATAACCCGGCGGATTCTCACCCTATCGTCGCGAACCACGTGATTCGCGCTAAACAGAACGGGGCGAAAATCATCGTCTGCGATCCGCGCAAAATCGAAACCGCGCGCATTGCGGATATGCACATTGCGCTGAAAAACGGCTCGAATATCGCGCTGTTGAATGCGATGGGGCACGTCATTATCGAGGAAAACCTGTACGACCAGGCGTTCGTCGCCACGCGTACGGAAGGGTTTGAAGAGTACCGGAAAATTGTCGAAGGCTACACGCCGGAATCGGTAGAGGCGATAACCGGCGTGAGCGCGCAGGAGATCCGCCAGGCGGCACGGATGTATGCCGGAGCGAAAACCGCCGCCATCCTGTGGGGCATGGGTGTGACCCAGTTCTACCAGGGCGTGGAAACCGTGCGCTCCCTGACCAGCCTCGCGATGCTGACCGGGAATCTGGGCAAAGCGCACGTCGGCGTTAACCCGGTTCGCGGCCAGAATAACGTCCAGGGTGCCTGCGACATGGGCGCGCTGCCGGACACGTATCCGGGCTACCAGTACGTGAAGTACCCGGAAAACCGCGAGAAGTTCGCGAAGGCCTGGGGCGTGGAGAGCCTGCCGGCACACACCGGCTATCGCATCAGCGAGCTGCCGCACCGCGCGGCGCACGGTGAAGTGCGGGCGGCCTACATCATGGGTGAAGATCCGCTCCAGACCGACGCCGAGCTGTCTGCGGTGCGCAAAGGCTTTGAGGATCTGGAGCTGGTGATTGTCCAGGATATCTTCATGACCAAAACCGCGGCGGCGGCGGATGTGATTCTCCCGTCGACCTCCTGGGGCGAGCATGAAGGCGTCTACACGGCGGCGGACCGCGGCTTCCAGCGCTTCTTTAAGGCGGTCGAGCCGAAGTGGGATTTGAAAACGGACTGGCAGATCATCAGCGAAATCGCCACCCGCATGGGCTACCCGATGCAATACAACAACACCCAGGAGATCTGGGACGAGCTGCGGCATCTGTGCCCGGACTTTTATGGGGCAACCTATGAAAAAATGGGTGAGCTGGGCTACATCCAGTGGCCGTGCCGGGACGAGTCGGAGGCCGACCAGGGGACGTCGTATCTCTTTAAAGAGAAATTTGACACCCCGAACGGGCTGGCGCAGTTCTTCACCTGCGACTGGGTTGCGCCGATCGATAAACTCACCGACGAATACCCGATGGTGCTCTCTACCGTGCGTGAAGTAGGCCACTACTCCTGCCGTTCGATGACCGGCAACTGCGCCGCGCTGGCGGCGCTGGCGGACGAACCGGGCTACGCGCAGATCAACACCGCCGATGCGGAGCGCCTCGGCATTGAGGATGAAGCGCTGGTGTGGGTGAATTCGCGCAAAGGCCGCATCATTACCCGCGCGCAGGTCAGCGACCGTCCCAACAAAGGGGCTGTCTATATGACCTACCAGTGGTGGATTGGTGCCTGTAACGAGCTGGTGACGGAGAACCTCAGCCCGATAACCAAAACGCCGGAGTACAAATACTGCGCCGTCAACGTTGAGCCGATTGCGGATCAGCACGCGGCGGAACAGTATGTGATCGACGAATATAACAAGCTGAAAGCACGGCTGCGTGAAAGCGCAATGGGTTGAAGCCGTTAATTAATCGTTGAATAAAGGGAGTGAGTTATTCACTCCCTTTTTATTTCCGCTTAAAACATTAAAAATATAAATTATTATTCTGGAAAGCGGCTCGCAAAATAATGTAATTCGCGCAGAACAGAATTACATATTTGCATTTTAATTCAGAAGGATAAGATGTGCGGCGGGTGCTTAAGACTTTCTGTCTTGAGCATTGTTGAGGGACAGAAAGTGGAAAGCCCCGGGAAATTTTCATTCACCCGAGGCTACCCCTCAACTACCAACAGGTTGAGAGTAGCCTCTTATTCTTTTTTTGACAAGGAGTAAAAGGCATGACGCCATTAAAAACTGCGTTAGGCATCGTCTTTATTATCTGCCTGACGATAGTGATATTTACCTTTATTACTCGCGGTAGACTCTGCGAGTTTTCAATAAAGAGTGAACATCAGGAGGTGGCGGCGAAATTAGCCTGCGTGGCAGGCTAACCTCTACGGGCGAAACCACGGTTTCGCCCGGCTTGTAGGATGCTGAGGTCTTAATGCACCCATTTTTTTCTTTTGCTACCGCGATTATACTGCGCGGCGTGTACCCAGATGATAAGAATCCATGAAAGCCATTTTTCTGTTGTTGTTATTTTTTACGTCGTTCGCCCGCGCGGATGAGATAGGCAGCCAGTATCAGAAGCAGGCGGAAGCCGGCGATGCCCGCGCCCAGTATTATCTCGCCGATACCTACTTCAGCTCCGGTGACAGAAAGCAGGCAGCGCTGTGGGCCGAGAAAGCCGCGAAAGGCGGTGATGTCGACGCCATGGGGTTACTCTCGCAGATCCTCTTTACGCAGGGGGATTACGCTCAGGCTAAAGCGCTGGCGCAGCAGGCCACCATCGCCGGCAGCAAGCGCGGCACGATTATGCTGGCGCGTATTATGGTGAACACGCAGGCGGGTAAAACCGACTATCCTCAGGCCATCAAGCTCCTGCAAACGGCGGCCGAAGATATCGACAACGACTCGGCGGTCGATGCGCAACTGCTACTGGGGCTGATTTATGCCAACGGCGTAGAGGTGCCGCAGGATGACGTACAGGCGGCGTCATGGTTTAAGCGCAGCTCGTCCCTGTCACGTACGGGCTATGCGGAATACTGGGCAGGAATGCTATTCCAGCAGGGTGAGAAAGGCTTTATTACGCCCAATAAACAGAAAGCGCTCTACTGGCTAAACCTGAGCTGTACCGAAGGGTTTGATACGGGGTGTGAGGAGTTTGATGCGTTGAGCGGAGAATAACGTGCCGGGTGGCGGCTTCGCCTTACCCGGCCTACAAAACCCGTAGGCCCGGTAAGCGCAGCGCCACCGGGCTTAGGATGTTACTGGTCAGCCGTCTTATCAAAACGACCCAGCACTTCGCGTTCATACGCCAGCGCTTTTTTACGGTCGAATTTGTGTTCCCACTTGGCGATAACCAGCACCGCCAGCGCGTTACCCACCACGTTCAGCGCGGTACGCGCCATGTCGAGGATACGGTCCACACCGGCGATGAACGCCAGGCCTTCCAGCGGAATACCCACGCTGCCCAGCGTCGCCAGCAGCACCACGAAGGAGACGCCCGGCACGCCTGCGATGCCCTTTGAGGTCACCATCAGCGTCAGAACCAGTACGATCTCCTGCCACAGCGACAGGTCAATGCCGTATAGCTGCGCGATAAAGATCGCCGCAATACTCTGGTACAACGTCGAGCCATCCAGGTTAAAGGAGTAGCCGGTCGGCACCACGAAGCTCGTTATCGACGCTGGTGCGCCGTACGCCTCCATCTTCTCAATGATGCGCGGCAGCACGCTCTCAGAGCTTGCGGTGGAGTACGCCAGAATCAGTTCATCCTTCAGGATACGGATCAGGATCCAGATACTCAGCCCGCACAGGCGCGCCACAATCCCCAGCACCACCAGCGCGAAGAACAGAATGGCGAAGTGCACCAGGATCACCAGCTTCGCCAGCGGCCACAGGGAGGCAAAACCAAAGTTCGCCACGGTCACGGCGATAAGCGCGAACACCCCAACCGGCGCGTAGCGCATCACCATGTGGGTCACTTTGAACATGGTTTCGGAGATAGAGCGGAACACGGTCACCAGCGGCTCGCGGTGCGTCGCTGGCAACGAGGAGAGCCCCAGACCAAACAGCACCGAGAAGAAGATGATCGGCAGCATCTCGCCTTTCGCCATGGAAGCAATGATGTTGGTCGGCACCAGCGACAGGATAGTCCCCATCAGACCGTGGGAATGGCTCTGCACGTCAGCGGTGGTGCTTTGGTATTTCGAAATATCCACCGTCGCCAGCTGCGACATATCGATCCCGGAGCCTGGCTGGAATACGTTCGCCAGCGTTATGCCGAGGATAATCGCAACCGTGGTGATCACTTCGAAATAGAGAATAGTTTTCGCGCCAATGCGGCCTAACTGCTTCGCATCGCCGACGCCCGCGATACCGACCACCAGCGTCGAGATCACAATGGGCACCACAATCATCTTAATCAGATGAATAAAAATATCGCCTGCCGGAGAGAGCAGGTTCGCAATCAGCCACTCGCGGCTGTCGCTATGATAATGAAGATAACTGCCCAGCAAGATGCCCAGCACAAGGGCCAGCAGGATCTGCCAGGCCAGGCTGACTTTCAAATTTTTCATAGAAACTGACTTCCTCAATGAAATCTCCGCACCAGCAAAACTGCATGAATATGGAGACATACTGAAAGGGTATGAATTGTGTTGCGTTGGTTTATGGGATTTTTTAACGCGGCGTATGAGTATCATTTGCACGACCTGTTGCGCAAGCCTTAAAGAACGACGCATTTCACTATCAAAAGCGGTTATGACGCGAGTTTGTCATAATTCTGATAAATAACCTTTTGTTATAAAAACGCTTTTTTATAAAGAATTGTGAATAATCGGCATCGTGAATTATTTCCCTTCAAAGTTTCATTCGCTCAATTTTCAACCTGTTCAAACAATGCGTGATCTGTCGCCCAAATACTAAACAAAGCTTGTAAAGCCCCTACTATTAACGTTTTTGCGACATATTATTAACATCTTACAAGGAGAAAAAAAGCCATGAGCCAAATACACAAACACGACATTCCCGCAAACATTGCGGACCGTTGCCTGATCACCCCGGAGCAGTACCACGAGAAATATCAGCAATCTGTTACCAACCCGGACGCCTTCTGGGGCGAGCAGGGTCACATCCTTGACTGGATCAAACCTTATCAGAAGGTGAAGAATACCTCTTTCGCGCCAGGCAACGTCTCCATTAAATGGTATGAAGACGGCACGCTGAACCTGGCGGCGAACTGCCTGGACCGCCATCTTGCCGAACGCGGCAACGAAACGGCCATTATCTGGGAAGGCGACGATGCCTCTCAGAGCAAACACATCTCTTATAAAGAGCTGCACCGCGACGTCTGCCGCTTCGCCAACGTGCTGCTGGACCAGGGGATTAAAAAAGGCGACGTGGTGGCGATCTACATGCCGATGGTGCCGGAAGCGGCGGTAGCTATGCTCGCCTGCGCGCGTATCGGCGCGATCCACTCCGTCATCTTCGGCGGCTTCTCCCCTGAAGCGGTTGCCGGGCGCATCGTTGACTCGAACTCGAAGCTGGTGATCACCGCCGACGAGGGCGTACGCGCTGGGCGCGGTATTCCGCTGAAGAAAAACGTCGATGAAGCGCTGAAAAACCCGAACGTAAAATCCATCAATAACGTCATTGTCCTCAAGCGTACCGGCGGCAAGATCGACTGGCACGAGGGGCGTGACCTGTGGTGGAGCGACCTGATTGAAAAAGCGAGCGACCAGCATCAGCCGGAAGAGATGAACGCGGAAGATCCGCTGTTTATTCTTTACACCTCCGGCTCAACCGGTAAACCGAAAGGCGTACTGCACACCACCGGCGGCTATCTGGTCTATGCGGCCACCACCTTTAAATACGTCTTCGACTACCATCCGGGCGACATCTACTGGTGTACCGCCGACGTGGGCTGGGTCACCGGACACAGCTACCTGCTGTACGGCCCGCTGGCCTGCGGCGCAACGACGCTGATGTTTGAGGGCGTACCGAACTGGCCGACCCCGGCGCGCATGTGTCAGGTGGTCGACAAGCACCAGGTCAACATTCTTTACACCGCGCCAACGGCGATCCGCGCGTTAATGGCGGAAGGCGATAAGGCCATCGAGGGCACCGACCGCTCCTCATTGCGCATCCTCGGCTCCGTGGGCGAGCCCATCAACCCGGAAGCCTGGGAGTGGTACTGGAAGAAAATCGGTAACGAAAAGTGTCCGGTAATGGACACCTGGTGGCAGACCGAAACCGGCGGCTTCATGATCACCCCAATGCCGGGCGCGACGCAGCTGAAGGCCGGCTCGGCAACCCGTCCGTTCTTCGGCGTGCAACCTGCGCTGGTGGATAACGAAGGTCATCCGCAGGAAGGCGCCACCGAGGGTAACCTGGTGATCACAGACTCCTGGCCGGGCCAGGCGCGCACGCTGTTTGGCGATCACGAGCGCTTCGAGCAGACCTACTTCTCGACCTTTAAAAACATGTACTTCAGCGGCGACGGCGCGCGCCGGGATGAAGACGGTTATTACTGGATCACCGGACGCGTGGACGACGTGCTGAACGTTTCCGGCCACCGTCTGGGTACGGCAGAGATTGAGTCCGCGCTGGTGTCGCATCCGAAGATTGCCGAAGCGGCGGTGGTCGGCATTCCTCACAACATCAAGGGCCAGGCGATCTACGCCTACGTCACCCTGAACCACGGCGAAGAGCCGTCGCCGGAGCTGTATACCGAGGTGCGCAACTGGGTACGTAAAGAGATTGGCCCGCTTGCCACGCCGGACGTACTGCACTGGACAGACTCGCTGCCGAAAACCCGTTCCGGCAAGATTATGCGCCGTATCCTGCGCAAAATCGCGGCAGGCGATACCAGCAACCTCGGCGATACCTCAACGCTTGCCGATCCTGGCGTGGTGGACAAACTGCTCGAAGAGAAGCAGGCCATCGCAATGCCATCCTAGTGTTTTCTCCCTCTCCCCTCACCCTCTCCCCATAGGGGAGAGGGGATAAAACAAACCAACCTTACCTCTGGAGATTTCTGTGATGAATAACGATATTTGTCAGCAGATAGAGAATAGTGCGCACTACAGGGAGCTCGTCGATAAGCGGCAACGGTTTGCCTTCACCCTTTCCATCATCATGCTGATTATCTATGTCGGCTTTATTCTGCTCATCGCCTTTGCGCCGCACTGGCTGGGCACCCCGTTACATGAGGGCACCAGCGTGACGCGCGGTATCCCCATTGGCATTGGCGTGATCGTGATTTCGTTTGTGCTGACCGGCGTCTACGTCTGGCGTGCGAACGGTGAGTTCGATCGTCTTAATAAAGCGGTACTGCAAGAGGTAAAAGCATCATGAAGCGAGTCCTGACGGCGCTAGCCGCCACACTTCCCTTTGCCGCCCACGCGGCGGATGCCATTACCGGCGAGGTACAGCGCCAGCCCACCAACTGGCAGGCGATTATCATGTTCCTGATTTTCGTGGTGCTGACGCTGTACATTACGTACTGGGCGTCGAAACGCGTTCGCTCCCGTAACGATTACTACACCGCGGGCGGCAACATTACCGGCTTCCAGAACGGCCTGGCGATTGCGGGTGACTTTATGTCCGCCGCCTCGTTCCTCGGGATCTCCGCGCTGGTGTACACCTCCGGCTACGACGGTCTGATCTACTCCCTCGGCTTCCTCGTCGGCTGGCCGATCATTCTGTTCCTGATTGCCGAACGCTTGCGCAACCTGGGACGTTACACCTTCGCTGACGTGGCATCCTATCGCCTGAAGCAGGGGCCGATTCGTACCCTCTCCGCCTGCGGCTCGCTGGTGGTGGTGGCGCTGTATCTGATCGCCCAGATGGTGGGCGCGGGCAAGCTTATCGAACTGCTGTTTGGCCTGAACTACCACGTCGCGGTGGTGCTGGTGGGCGTGCTGATGGTGATGTACGTTTTGTTCGGCGGCATGCTGGCCACCACCTGGGTGCAGATCATCAAAGCCGTACTGCTGCTGTTCGGCGCGAGCTTTATGGCCTTTATGGTGATGAAACACGTCGGCTTCAGCTTCAATAACCTGTTCACCGAAGCGATGGCTGTCCACCCGAAAGGAGAAGCGATCATGAGCCCGGGCGGGCTGGTGAAAGATCCGATCTCCGCGCTCTCTCTCGGTCTCGGCCTGATGTTTGGTACCGCTGGCCTGCCGCACATTCTGATGCGTTTCTTCACGGTGTCAGACGCGCGTGAAGCGCGTAAGAGTGTCTTCTACGCCACCGGCTTTATGGGTTACTTCTACATCCTGACCTTTATCATCGGCTTCGGCGCGATCATGCTGGTGGGCGCGAACCCGGCGTTTAAAGACGCGGCGGGCGCGCTGATTGGCGGTAACAACATGGCGGCGGTGCACCTGGCCGACGCGGTGGGCGGCAACCTGTTCCTCGGCTTTATCTCCGCCGTGGCCTTCGCCACCATCCTTGCGGTGGTCGCCGGACTGACGCTGGCGGGCGCGTCTGCGGTATCGCACGACCTCTACGCCAACGTCTTCCGTAAAGGCGCGAGCGAGCGCGACGAGCTGAAGGTTTCCAAAATCACCGTGCTGGTGCTGGGCGTGGTCGCTATTCTGCTGGGGATCCTGTTTGAGAAACAGAACATCGCCTTTATGGTGGGACTGGCCTTCTCAATTGCGGCAAGCTGTAACTTCCCAATCATTCTGCTCTCCATGTACTGGTCCAAACTGACCACCCGTGGGGCGATGATAGGCGGCTGGCTCGGCCTGCTGACAGCGGTAATTCTGATGATCCTCGGCCCGACCATCTGGGTGCAGATCCTCGGTCACGAAAGCGCTATCTTCCCGTACGAGTACCCGGCGCTGTTCTCCATTGCCGTGGCGTTTATCGGTATCTGGGTCTTCTCGGCTACCGACAACTCGCCGGAGGGTAACCTGGAGCGTGAGAAATTCCGCGCCCAGTTTATCCGCTCACAAACCGGCCTCGGCGTTGAGCAGGGCCGCGCACACTAAGCCTTTCTCCCCGGTTGCTCTGGCCGGGGAGCTTAAAACATCACCCACGCCACCAGCGGCGCAATCAGCACCATCGTTACGCCCGAGAGCATCATCACCAGGCTTGCAACGACCCCTTCCTGCTGACCCAGCTCATACGAACGCGCCGTGCCTGCCCCATGAGATGCCGCGCCAAACCCTGCTCCTTTCGCCATCCCTTCCCGAATGGACAGCCGCAGAAACAGCACATCCCCCACCGCCATGCCGAATACGCCGGTGACGACCACAAACAGCGCCACCAGGTCCGGCTGCCCGCCGAGCGGTTTGGCGGCCGCCAGCGCAAACGGCGTGGTCACCGAGCGCACGGCCAGGCTGCGCTGAATTTCATCGGAGAGGGTAAACAGCCGCGCCAGCCAGACGGAGCTACAGACCGCCACCACCGTCGCGGTGACGACGCCCGCGCTGAGCGACATCCAGTGGCGTTTGATAATGGCCAGGTTTTCATAAACGGGTACGGCAAAAGCGATGGTTGCCGGGCCGAGCAGCCACAGCAGCCAGTGGGATTCACCAATGTAGTTCTGCCAGGAGATATGGCCGAAGACCAACATCAGCACCAGCAGGATGGGCGTGAAGACCAGCGGCATCAGCGGCAGCGTGCGAAAGCGGCGGTACAGGCGCTTGTTGGCAAAGTAGATGGCGACCGTCACGATCAGGCACAGCACGCTTATCTGAAAGTTAGTCATGCTTTTGCCTGCTGATTTCGAACCGGTACACCTTATCCACCACCCAGGCGGTGGCACCCAGCACCATCAGCGTGCTCAGAGCAATAACCGCGAAGATGCGCCAGCCGTCGACCATCAGCAGCTGCGCATAGTTCACCACCGCCACCACGGCCGGAACGAAGAACAGCAGCATCTCCGCCAGCAGCCACCGCGCGCCGGCGCGCACCCAGCTGAGGGGCAACGCGCGGCAGAGAATCAGCACCAGCATCAGCACCATCCCTACCAGGTTGGCGGGTAAAGGCAGGTGCAGCCAGTCGACAAGGTATTCCGCAAAAATAAACAGTCCCGCGTAGAGCAGTACCTGAACCGGGACCTGGAGTCGTTGCACAACGGCAGGCGTAACACGGCTTAACGCCACGGCCATGGGGGTTTTCCTCAGAAATGAGATGAGGCGCCAGTATAGTGAGCGTACGTCATCGACTGAAATGAATTAAAATCATCGAAGGTATAGTTTCGAGGAATAATCATGGACATAAGAACGCTGCGCTATTTTGTCGAGGTGGTTCGCCAGCAAAGTTTTACCCGCGCAGCGGAGAAGTTGTTCGTTACCCAGCCAACCATCAGCAAAATGCTGAAAAACCTCGAAGACGAGCTGAACTGTACCCTGCTGATCCGCGACGGACGCAAGCTGCTGCTGACCGATACCGGACGCGTGGTGTTCGAGCGCGGGCTGGCGATCCTGGCGGAGTTTCGCCAGCTTGAGGCCGAGCTTGCGGACATCAACCACCTGACGAAAGGTCTGCTGCGGCTCGGCATTCCGCCGATGGTTGGCATGATGATGGCCGGGCCGATAAGCCTGTTCCGCCAGCGCTACCCCGGCGTTGAGCTTAAAATATCTGAGTTCGGCGGCCTGACCGTGCAGCAGGCGGTGATCAACGGCGAGCTGGACGTGGCGATGACGGCCCTTCCCGTGGAGGAAGAGAGCGGGCTGGCAACGCTGCCGCTGTTCAGCCATCCGCTGTGCGTGCTGGTGCCCCGCTCCGGCGACTGGCTGAAGATAGACTCAGTGAAGCCCGATCTGCTCGGCGAACACCCGCTGCTAATCTACAACGAAGACTTCGCCTTAAGCCGCCAGCTGATGACCCTGTTTAACCACCATAACGTGAAGCCGCGCATTGCGGTGCGCAGCGGCCAGTGGGATTTCCTGGCGGCAATGGTGCAGGCGGGCGTGGGAATTGCCATTCTGCCGCAGCCGATCTGCGAGCGGCTTGATAAAAACACGCTGCGCTGGATCCCGCTGGAGAGTGACCTGCACTGGCAGTTGGGGATGATTTGGCGTGAAGGAGTGTATCTTTCGCACAGCGCACAGGCGTGGCTGCAATGTTGTGAGGGGTTTTGGGTGCGGTCTGAATAGTGCCGGGTGGCGGCTTCGCCTTACCCGGCCTACGGTTCAAACGTAGGCCCGGTAAGCGTAGCGCCACCGGGCAACAACGCGCTACTGATTCTCTATTAACAGCGCTTCTAACAGGTCCAGATCGTGCAGCAGCTTTTGCAGCGTCTCGTTGCTGATCTGACGCGTCGCGCGCAGGTGATACAGCTCGGCACGCTCGGAGCGCAGCGCCGCCAGACGGAAACGACGCTCGAGGTTCTCTTCCTGCAACGAGCTTTCCACGTCGTTACGTCCGTCAGCACGACGGCGCAAATTACCAATCACGCGTGAACTGACTTCCTTCAGCAGCTGGTTATCAATGTTCTCTTCGGCATCGGCAGCCAGACGCTCCTCCATCTTCTCAATGGCCACTATCGCCACTTCCGCCGTCGCCGCGCGGGCTATCCGCTCCTCTTTGTGCTGTTGGGTCGAGTCACCGGCATCAATGTGCTGGAGTAAAATCGGCAGCATAATCACGCCGACAAACAGCGAGAAGAGAATCACGCCCGCCGCCAGGAACACCAGTTCGTAACGCGCCGGGAAGACGTCGCCCGTCGGCAGGAGCAGCGGAATGGAGAGCACACCGGCAAGGGTAATCGCCCCGCGTACGCCGGCGAAAGAGGCAATCAGCAGCTCGCGCGTGGTCCAGGAGCCGAACTCCATCGGCTTTTTGGTCAGGAAGCGGACGCTGAATTTTTTCATCGTCCACAGCCAGCCGAAACGCACCAGCATTAATGCCATGTAGATCAGCACGATATCGGTAAACAGCATCCAGACTTCAACGTTTGGATCCGCCTCCGCCGCGATCAGCGAGGATTCCATGATGCCCGGCAGCTGCAGGCCCAGCAGCAGGAAGACCATGCCGTTAAAGACAAATTCCAGCATCGCCCAGGTGCTGTTGGCACGCAGGCGCATCGCCAGCGGCGCGCGGCGCATCACGCCGGAGCGGGTGATGGTCATCCCCGCGGCTACCGCCGCCAGAATGCCCGAGACGCCGATATGTTCAGCGATAAGGTAAGAGGCAAACGGCAGCAGGAACAGCAGAACGATTTGCGTCGCCGGTTCATCGCCGCCCCAGCGGCTGAGGAAGCGCAGCGAACGACCGTACAGCCAGCTCACCACGAAGCCCGCGAGAATACCGCCAATCGCCACCTTGAAGAATTCCAGGGTCGCGCCACCAATGGTAAAGACCATGGTGCCCATGGCTACCGCCACGGCAAACTTCAGGGCCACCAGGCCGGAAGCGTCGTTCATCAACGCCTCGCCCTGCAAAATGCCCATTATTTTCTTCGGAATGCGCCCTTCACCCACAATGCCGGAAAGGGCCACGGCGTCGGTCGGCGACAGCACGGCGGCCAGCGCAAAGGCGGGAATTAACGGGATACCCGGTACGGCCCAGTAGATCAGGAAACCAATCCCGACCACGGTAACGACCACCAGCGCCAGCGCCAGGCCGAAGATCTCTCGCCCGTGCTCAAGAAATTCGCGCGTCGGCGTTTTCCACCCATCGGCAAACAGCAGCGGCGGGATAAACAGCACGAGGAACAGTTCCGGATCGAACTCCACGTGCAGACCGAACGTCGGCCACGCCAGCAGCGCGCCGATGGCTATTTGCATTAAAGGCAGGGGGACCTGGAAGGGCAGTACGCGTGTAACCACCCCGGATAATGAGACCACAAGGGTCATGATGAGTATTGTGAAGAAAATTTCCATGCGTTCCCTGTTTGCTGTGTTTCTTTTTAAGCCAAACCTGAGGCGTCGTGCCTCTTATTCTATCCTCTCCAGAGTAACGCAAAAGGCAACGGGATGAGTCCTGAAAATAAAAACGGGCGGCCTGAGCCACCCGTTTTCGCATCAATGGATAATTTAGATTGCCCAGCCGCCCGCGTAGAAGGCGACCAACGCAACGGCGATCACCACAGTGCCGATGTTCAGCTTGCGCCACTCACCGGAGACCAGGCGGCCAATCACCAGCGACGCGAAACCGATCATAATGCCGGTCACGATGTTACAGGTCAGGACGATAAACACTGCGGTAATCAGGCCGGACATCGCATCCACGAAGTCCGCAAAATCGATTTTCGCCACGTTGCTCAGCATCAGCAGGCCGACGTACATCAGCGCTGGCGCGGTCGCGTAAGCCGGTACCAGGTATGAGAGCGGAGAGAGGAACAGGATCAGCAGGAACAGCACGCCGACGGTGATGGCCGTCAGGCCGGTTTTACCGCCTGCCGCCGTACCCGCTGCAGATTCGATATACACCGCCGCAGGCGCCGCCCCCACCAGACCAGAGAAGACGCTGCTCAGGGAGTCGGTGGTCAGCGCTTTGCCGCCATCAATAATCTGACCGTCTTTATCCAGCAGGTTGGCCTGACCGGCCACCGCGCGAATGGTACCGGTGGCGTCAAATACCGCGGTCATCACCAGCGCCAGCACGCTTGGCAGGATCACCGGGTTCAGCGCGCCGACGATATCCAGGCTGCCGATCAGGGAGTTGCCTTTGTCATCGCTCAGCGACGGCATGGCGAAAATACCGGAGAAGTGAACGGTCGGATCGAAAATCAGGCCGACGATGGAAATGCCAATAATGGTCAGCAGAATGCCGCCCGGCACCTTCAGTTTTTCCAGGCCGATAATCACCGCCAGACCGATGAGCGACATAATGACCGGGAAGCTCGCGAAATGACCGAGCGCTACCGGCAGGCCATCCAGCGGGTTCTTGATGACCAGACCCACGCCGTTGGCAGCGATCAGCAGCAGGAACAGGCCGATACCGATACCGGTTCCGTGCGCCACGCCCTGCGGCAGGTTGCGCAAAATCCAGCTACGAATGCCGGTGGCAGAAATAACGGTAAACAGTACGCCCATCAGGAACACGGCGCCGAGGGCAACCGGTACGCTGATCTGCTGGCCCAGCACCAGACTGAACGCGGTAAAGGCGGTCAAAGAGATGGCGCAACCAATTGCCAGCGGCAGGTTCGCCCACAGGCCCATTACGATGGAGCCCACGCCAGCCACCAGGCAGGTGGCGACAAAGACAGCCGCAGGCGGGAAGCCCGCCTTGCCCAGCATGCCCGGCACCACGATGACGGAGTAAACCATCGCCAGAAACGTGGTCAGACCGGCAACGACTTCCTGGCGCACGGTGCTGCCACGAGCCGAAATTTTAAACATGGCGTCAAGTGAACCGCCGGTACGCGCAGATGGCGTAGACATAGAAAACATCCCCTGAGAGTTTTTATAGAACGTCCATAAGCGTGGTGGAGACACCGCTGCCAGCTAAAACGTCAAATCCGTGTGTTGCGTTTGCGACGAAAGGGCGTCACAAAAAAAGCAAACGTTTAGCTCCGCGCTTATAAAACGGGTGGTCAAATTAAGGCAAACGATTATCCAGCCTAATACCCGCCCTTTTCAACTGAACTTTGTCGTTTTTCGCTAAAATTCACTTATGACGATGAAGAAATAAACAGAGGATGCGCAAACGTTATCGTCTATGCGCAATTTGTTTACATTTCAATCCTCACCCGGGATCGTTAACGGGCCACCTTGTTGCAGGGTTCTTTGCCAGCCAGGGCTAGTTTCCACTTTTTGCTTCCATGCCTGAATATGCGGAAGATTAGCAATGCCGCCGCGCGCCAGCAGGGCAAAGAGGGGGAAGCTCATCTGAATGTCGGCCATGCTTAACGTCTCTCCGGCAAACCAGCTGTTTTTAGCAAGATGTGAGTCAATAAAGCGCGCATGGGTCTCCAGCTGGGGGTTGAGATACGCTTTCTGTACCCCCTGCCCCAGCGCCTTACCCAGCGTTCGGATGCCAAACGGCACGGGCGGCTTGCCCAGGCTGCTGAAGACCAGCTTCATGAGCAGCAGCGGCATCAGCGACCCTTCTGCGTAATGCAGCCAGAAGCGATATTGCACCTTATGCGCGGGGTCTAAAGGCTTGAGCCGCGATTCGGCATCATAGGTTTCCTGCAGATATTCCAGAATGGCACCTGACTCCGCAAGGATCAGTCCGTTATCTTCAATGACCGGCGATTTGCCCAACGGATGCACCTTTTTGAGGGACTCGGGTGCCAGCATGTTCTTTTCGCGCTGGTAGTGAACAATCTCATAAGGCAGGGCGAGCTCTTCCAGCGCCCAGATCACGCGGTGAGAGCGCGACTGGTTAAGGTGATGTACCGTGAGCATGATTTTCTCCTGTTATTCATACTTTTTAACTATAGAAAATCGAACAACACCGCGAAAAAATTTCGTCTAAAAAACGGCTAGCGCGGCTGGCGAAAAAACGGGTCTTGCATAGAATTAAAGTGTCGGCACAATCCGGAACCTCCCCAACCAGCTCGACACGAGGGGTGCTGATGTCGGGGGAAACCCTCCCGTGAACCAGCGGGATAGAGAGAAAGACAAAGACCGGGAAAAACTAAAGCGCCCTTAGTGGCGCTTTAGTTCTTTATTATGCTTTTTGCCGCAAGAACTTAATCCTCCTCCAGCAGCCGCGCCCCGGTCCCCTGCTCGCCCAGCCTGTCGCCAGGGTTACGTAGCGGGCAGTCGCTACGGGACAGGCAGCCGCAGCCGATACAGCCGTCCAGCTCGTCACGCAGCGCCACCAGCGTGTGGATACGCCTGTCCAGCTCTTCACGCCACTGGGACGAAAGCTCTTTCCACTCTTTCGGGCTAAGCGTGTGCCCTTCCGGCAACACGCCGAATGCCTCACCGATCGTCGCCAGGGGAATGCCGATGCGTTGCGCAATTTTGATAATCGCCACGTAGCGGAGCACGTCACGGGTGTAGCGGCGCTGGTTTCCGCCGTTACGGATGCTTTTAATTAACCCTTTGCTTTCATAGAAGTGGAGCGCCGATACCGCAACGCCGCTTCGCTTTGCCACTTCGCCGGGGGTTAAAAGCGCTTTAATGCGCGGCAATCTCTTTTCCATAAAACCTCTTTACCTCAAGTTAACTTGAGGAATTATACTCCCCCGCAGAGAAAACGACGAATCAACCGAGAAAGTTGTATCTACAGAGGGGCAACCTTATGTCGCATCAGCAAATTATTCAGACACTTATTGAATGGATTGACGATCATATCGACCAACCGTTGAACATTGATGTGGTCGCAAAAAAATCGGGCTATTCGAAATGGTATTTACAGAGAATGTTCCGCACGGTCATGCACCAGACGCTGGGGGAGTACATTCGTCAGCGCAGGCTGCTGCTGGCGGCGCAGGCGTTACGCTCAACGCAGCGGCCGATTTTTGATATCGCGATGGATCTTGGCTATGTTTCGCAACAAACCTTTTCCCGCGTGTTTCGCCGCGAGTTTGACCGTACGCCGAGCGATTATCGCCACCAGTTGAATTAATGCATATCAGTGCAAAGGTTGCTGCTGCCAGGTCATAAACTCCTGGGGCGGCATCGCTTTCGCGAAGTGCCATCCCTGACAGAACTCAACGCCGCGCTTCAACAGCCAGCTCACCTGCTCAGCCGTCTCAACCCCTTCCGCAATGGTTTTAAGCCGCAGGCTTTGCGCCATCTCGATAATATGCTCGGCGATCAGGTGGCTGGTACTGTTGGTGGTTAAGGTGTCGATAAACGATTTATCGATTTTCAGAATATCCACGTTCAACGAGTAGAGGTTGTGCAGGTTGGAATAACCGGTCCCGAAATCATCGATCGCCACTTCATAGCCCGCCTGACGGAAGGCCTGAATCACCGGCGTGGTTTTTGGCACATCGATAAAGCCGCGTTCCGTCACTTCGATTTTAATTTGCTGGGCGCGTACGGCGTAGTGCCGGGCCTTGTCAGAAATCATGGCGATCAGCCGCGAGGAGTGGAAGTCCGTGGCCGACAGGTTGATCGAAATATAGAGATGCGGATGCGCCGCCAGGAAATGGCCCAGATCGCTGAACACCTCCTCAACGACATAATCCGTGATCCGCTCGCTCATTCCCTCTTTTTCCGCAAGCGGAATAAACTCAGCCGGGCTCATTACCTGCCCATTGAAACCAGGCCAGCGCAATAGCGCCTCTGCCCCCACACACTGGTTGTTCTTGATATCAATAATCGGCTGATAGTGCACACAAAGCTGGCGCTTGTTCAGCGCCCGGTGCAGTAAGCGCCCCGGCGAATTAAGCTCACGATGGGTGCGGGACCACACCAGCAAAATAATAATGCTGCAGATCATTCCCAGCGGTAGCGTCAACGTCGCCTGGTGATAGAGCGTTTCATAAAAACGTTTATCTGACGTCGACACGATGGCGGCAATAGGCCGATTTGTCGATTTCACGACGGTATAGAAACAGTTATCTTTTTGAAATACCGATTCCTTATCCCGAATCATCGAATTTAATAAAGTCGCATTGGCTTTCTGGCTGACGGAAAAGAAGGCATTAGTTACCGTGTCGTATACCCCCCATGCGAGGGAATGATCGGTTGACATCACTTCACTGTAAGAAAGCGGATTGACCACCACGACATAATTTCCGCGCTGCATATATGTCATTTTATAGCCAGTATAAAATGGCGTATCGCGAAAATAATAGATAGCAACGTCAGGTTTACGCGTGTAATTAGCGACCGGAATGACGTAGGGTTGATCCGGTGTAAAAACGGTCGAACAAAGAAAATTCTGACCTTCAGCATAAATTAAATCGGCGACAAACAGGCGGCCACGAACAACGTTCAACATATATTGACGATGTTCCGGCGTACAACGTTCACCCTGATATTTTTCTGCCTCGCCCCTGGCCAGTTCAACTTGTTGAATTACCAGTTCTGTTTTGTCTAAAGCCAGTTCAGCAAATGTCCGTAGCTGAGCGCTCGTTTCCGACTCGGCTCGTAGCTGGGCAAACCATAGAGCAAGCATCACCGGCAGCATAACTACCATGATGATCCCTACCACTCTGAGCATTTTGCGCCGCGCGCTACGATTCATTTCCCGCCCTATATCCCTGCATGTTGTACGCCTGTAGTAATGAAGGCCGGATGCTTTGTTAAACAGGTGATTACGTTGCATGAATCATGCGAAGTTAGCAACTGACTTTTAGTATTAAAAATCTTAAATTTCGTTATGACGATAATATTTTCCCGTAAGCTAAACTGTAAGTATTCGTTCCGTTTTAATTAAGGAAAATAATTATCCATCGCGTACGGGAGGTTTGAAGAGAACACAACAGAGGATCGCTGATTAAGCAAAACTTCTGGCGGCATGAAAAAAGTACAACACCAACGTGACGTTTTATCCTATTTCTGCGGGTATATTTTGTTCGTTGTTTTATAAATAATCAGACATCACCACAATATTATCAGAAAATAATGCGCCCCCTAAAAACGGCACGGCTGGCCGTCTCTCTGCCTCCAGATGCTCTTCCCCACTTACCCGACGGGATTACCTCAGCGCGTTGTGGATCCGCCTCCCCCTGTGCGAAGGCGGTCCCGAACCGCATGCTCTTTTTTCCGGGTAATAAAATCCCCTTTTTTGGCTACGCAGGCACTGGCGAATAAATCAACAAATGTGATATAGTTCACACATATTGTGTAACGAGAAACACTGTTTCATTCAGTTCGTCTGTTTTGTAGAGGATGGGTTTTATGGCAACCATTACTACCAGCATGGTTCTCCTGCGCTGGCCCTTGTTGAGCGCGGTTTTGATGTTTTTAGCCAGCACGCTGAACATTCAGTTTCGTAAATCCGACTACGCGGGTCTTGCCGTCATAAGTACCCTGTTAGGGCTTGGCGCGGCCTGCTGGTTCGCAACGGGCCTGCTGGGCATTACCCTGCTGGATATGGCCGCGGTCTGGGAAAATATAAAAGTGGTGATGGTTGAGGCGATGAGCCACACGCCACCAGACTGGCCGATGGTGATTACCTGATCCCTTCAGCAATAAAAAAACCCAGACGATGTCTGGGTTTTTTGTTTTAGCATCCGTTGATCAGAACGGGATATCGTCGTCGAAGTCCATTGGCGGTTCGTTAGACGGTGCCGGAGCAGACTGCTGCTGCGGACGAGACTGCGCGCCGCCGCTGAACTGGTTGCCGCCCTGCGGCTGCTGAGGCTGACCCCAACCGCCCTGCTGCTGGTTCTGACCGCCACCTGCCGGTGCGCCACCGCCCTGACGGCCACCCAGCATTTGCATGGTGCCGCCCACGTTCACCACCACTTCCGTGGTGTATTTTTCCTGACCGGATTGGTCGGTCCATTTGCGGGTACGCAGCTGGCCTTCGATATAGACCTGAGAACCTTTACGCAGATACTCACCGGCTACTTCTGCCAGTTTGCCAAACAGCACAACGCGGTGCCATTCGGTCTGCTCTTTCATTTCACCGGTCGCTTTATCACGCCAGGATTCGGAAGTAGCCAGCGTAATGTTGGCAACTGCGCCACCACTCGGCATGTAGCGTACTTCCGGGTCCTGGCCCAGATTACCGACGAGAATCACCTTGTTTACGCCTCTGCTGGCCATGTTCGTGTCTCCTGAATACGTTTCTTAATAGTGTAAACGCGCGAGTGTACCATTTCCATGCTGCACTTTGATAGTTGCGTAGCACGTTCCAGAGTTCTCCCGCGAACTCAACATTGTTACACAGTGAATCAGAAAATGCATTCCAATACTGTATATTCAAACAGGTCATTTTGTGTCATAATTAGCCGTTTCTGACAGCCGTTTGTCCTTCAAACAAACCAGGCAATCCGTGTTCCAACCGGGAAAGGTGAATGGATAAGATCGAAGTTCGGGGCGCCCGCACCCATAATCTCAAGAATATCAACCTCATAATCCCTCGCGACAAACTCATCGTCGTGACCGGGCTTTCGGGGTCAGGCAAATCCTCACTGGCTTTCGACACCTTGTATGCCGAAGGACAGCGTCGTTACGTTGAATCGCTCTCGGCGTACGCGCGTCAGTTCCTGTCGCTGATGGAAAAACCGGATGTCGACCATATTGAAGGGTTATCGCCTGCTATCTCTATTGAGCAGAAGTCTACCTCGCATAACCCGCGTTCAACGGTCGGTACCATTACCGAAATCCATGACTACCTGCGTCTGCTGTATGCCCGCGTGGGTGAGCCGCGCTGCCCGGACCACGATGTCCCGCTGGCGGCACAGACCGTGAGCCAGATGGTGGATAACGTGCTGTCGCAGCCGGAAGGCAAACGCCTGATGCTGCTGGCACCGATTATCAAAGAGCGTAAAGGCGAGCACACCAAAACGCTGGAGAACCTGGCAAGCCAGGGCTATATCCGCGCCCGTATCGACGGCGAAGTGTGTGACCTGTCCGATCCGCCAAAGCTTGAGCTGCAAAAGAAACACACCATCGAAGTGGTGATTGACCGCTTTAAGGTGCGTGACGATCTCGCCACGCGCCTGGCTGAATCCTTTGAAACCGCGCTGGAACTCTCTGGCGGCACGGCCGTGGTCTCCGACATGGACGACCCGAAAGCGGAAGAGCTGCTCTTCTCCGCCAACTTCGCCTGCCCGATTTGCGGCTACAGCATGCGCGAGCTGGAACCGCGCCTGTTCTCGTTCAACAACCCGGCGGGCGCGTGCCCGACCTGTGACGGTCTGGGCGTGCAGCAGTATTTCGATCCGGATCGCGTGATCCAGAACCCCGAGCTGTCGCTCGCGGGCGGTGCGATTCGCGGCTGGGATAAGCGTAACTTCTACTACTTCCAGATGCTGAAGTCGCTGGCGGAGCACTACAAATTCGACGTTGAAGCGCCGTGGGCGAGCCTGAGCCCGAACGTGCACAAAGTGATCCTGTTCGGTTCCGGCAAAGAGAACATCGAGTTCAAATACATGAACGATCGCGGCGATACCTCCGTGCGTCGCCACCCGTTCGAAGGGGTGCTGCACAATATGGAGCGCCGCTACAAAGAGACCGAATCCAGCGCGGTGCGCGAGGAGCTGGCGAAGTTCATCAGCAACCGCTCCTGCGCCACCTGCGAGGGCACGCGTCTGCGTCGCGAAGCGCGCCACGTGTTTGTGGAAAACACGGCGCTGCCGACCATCTCAGACATGAGCATCGGCCACGCAATGGACTTCTTCAACAACCTGAAGCTTTCCGGCCAGCGTGCGAAAATCGCCGAAAAAGTGCTGAAAGAGATCGGCGATCGCCTCAAGTTCCTCGTGAACGTTGGCCTGAACTACCTGACGCTTTCCCGCTCGGCGGAAACACTCTCCGGCGGTGAAGCCCAGCGTATCCGTCTGGCGAGCCAGATTGGCGCGGGCTTAGTCGGCGTGATGTACGTGCTGGATGAACCGTCCATCGGCCTGCACCAGCGCGACAACGAGCGTCTGCTCGGCACGCTGATCCACCTGCGCAATCTCGGCAACACGGTAATCGTGGTGGAGCACGACGAAGACGCAATTCGCGCCGCAGACCACGTGATCGACATCGGCCCGGGCGCGGGCGTGCACGGCGGCCAGGTGGTGGCGGAAGGTACGCTGAAGGACATTATGGCGGTGCCCGAGTCGCTGACCGGCCAGTACATGAGCGGCAAGCGCAAAATTGAAGTGCCAAAACAGCGCGTCGCGGCGAACCCGGAAAAAGTGCTGAAGCTCACAGGGGCGCGCGGCAACAACCTGAAGGACGTCACCCTGACGCTGCCGGTTGGCCTGTTTACCTGCATTACCGGCGTGTCCGGTTCCGGTAAATCGACGCTGATCAACGATACGCTGTTCCCGATTGCGCAGACGGCGCTGAACGGCGCGACGCTGGCCGAGCCTGCACCGTACCGCGATATTCAGGGGCTGGAGCATTTCGACAAGGTTATCGACATCGACCAGAGCCCGATTGGCCGTACGCCGCGTTCCAACCCGGCGACCTATACCGGCGTCTTCACGCCCGTACGTGAACTCTTCGCTGGCGTACCGGAAGCGCGTTCGCGCGGGTATACGCCAGGACGTTTCAGCTTTAACGTGCGCGGCGGCCGCTGTGAAGCGTGTCAGGGCGACGGCGTGATCAAGGTTGAGATGCACTTCCTGCCGGATATCTACGTGCCGTGCGACCAGTGCAAAGGCAAGCGCTATAACCGCGAAACGCTGGAGATTAAGTACAAAGGCAAGACCATCCACGAAGTGCTGGACATGACCATCGAAGAGGCGCGCGAGTTCTTTGACGCCGTCCCTGCGCTGGCGCGTAAGCTGCAGACGCTGATGGACGTAGGCCTGACCTACATTCGCCTGGGGCAGTCAGCAACGACCCTGTCCGGCGGTGAGGCGCAGCGCGTGAAGCTGGCGCGCGAGCTGTCCAAGCGTGGTACCGGCCAGACGCTCTACATTCTGGATGAGCCGACCACCGGCCTGCACTTTGCGGATATCCAGCAGTTGCTTGAGGTGCTGCATCAGCTGCGCGATCAGGGCAACACGATTGTGGTCATCGAACATAATCTGGACGTGATTAAAACCGCGGACTGGATTGTCGATCTCGGCCCGGAAGGCGGCAGCGGCGGGGGTGAAATCCTCGTCTCCGGTACGCCAGAGACAGTTGCAGAGTGCGAAGCCTCGCACACCGCGCGCTTCCTTAAACCGTTGCTGTAATTGTTACACGGAGAGCTGCTGTCGGGTCGCTTCCGGCAGCAGTTCAACCGCCTGCTTGTAGGACGCATCCACCAGATAGTAAATTTGCGAGCCGGGCAGCGAGCCGTCCAGATAAACGGTACTCCAGTGCGCCTTATTGAGGTGCTGGCTCGGCCTCACATCATCATGCTGCTGACGTAATAGGTCCGCCAGTTCCGGGCTGGTTTTCAGCGACGCCGCCGGGCGCCCTTCAACCTCTTTGACCATCGCAAACAGCACGTCTCCCACTTTGATCTGCGTGGCTTTCCAGTCGCTGTGAACGCTTTGTTCCGCGCCAGGCTTGCTCATGCAGTACTGAAGTATCTCCGAAATTGTCATCTTTATTCCCCTTGTAGCGTTGCGATAATTTTACGCGAACCACCGTGAATGCGATGTTCTCCCAGCCAGATCCCTTGCCACGTTCCCAGCATTAGCCGCCCGTTATGAACCGGCAGCATCAGCGATACGCCCAGCAGAGAAGATTTGATATGCGAAGGCATGTCATCTGCGCCTTCATAATCGTGCTCGTAGGGGGCGTTGTCCGGAACCGTCTTCAGGAAATGGTGTTCCATATCAGACCGGACGGTAGGGTCGCAATTTTCATTAAGCGTGAGGGAGGCTGACGTGTGCTGAAGCAGCAGATGCAGTAAACCCGTTTTGACGCGCGACAGGTCGCGGAGTTGCCCGATGACTTCGTCCGTCACAAGGTGAAACCCGCGGGGTTTAGCGCTTAAGGTCAGGGCCTGTTGATACCACATGAGCTGCTCCGTTCTGAAAGATGAATCTTTCTAAGTGTGCAGCAAGAAGGCGAAAGGTAAAACCCGCAGCGGCGGATTTGTTCAAAAAAGAATCAAAGCCGCCGCTCAAGAACTAATACTCGGAGTTAACAATCACCTCCTCGCCAAACTTGCCTGCCATCGGCAGCGGTCGATAGGTCGAGTTAGAGGCACGCAGCACCCGGATCGCTCTGGCCCCCACATCCTGCGCCGCGGTAATGTCGTTATCCGAATCACCGTAGAACACTTTGATGTTTTTCTGCTCCAGCCACTGGGTTTTGGTGTTTTGTCCCTCTTTATCACCGGCAAAAATGACCGGATTCATGCTGGCCGCCGGGATCTGAAAATCGTCCTGCAGGGTTTTGGAGACGGTCTCCGTTTTGGTCTGGCTACGGCCGGTGACAAAGTAAATGCTGTCGCCGCGCTTAACGTGCATGGCGATCAGCGCGCGGGCCACCTCTTTCGGAATGCTGAACTCATCCCAGCCGTTATTCATTTTTTCCCAGAACTCCGGGTTCTTCAGATACGCTTCGCTGTCCGAAGAATACGTTTTCTTGCCACGCCAGAAGCCTGGGCTCGAGAACAGCACGGTATCGTCAATGTCGAAGCCCACGGCCATTGGCGGGCGGCCCATCAGGCTGTTTTCGATTTGGGCCACGGAAACCCAGTGAATGGGTGCCTGCTCGGCAAGGATGGCGGCGGTGGTGCCGGTGTAAAGCGGCGTCGGTGCGGAAGCTCGCGCGACGACGGCGCTATTAAGCGAGAACAATAAGCAGGCGGCGCTGAGCGCCAGTGTGATCTTGCGCATATTTTCCCCTGAATATTCAGTTTGTTATCTTTATATTTTGAGTGGATGGTCAAAAATCTATCCGACCATAACCCCGGAGGGAGGGGAAGGAAAGGAGTTTTTACTTATAAAGATGAATAAAAAGAAGACGATCACAAAGTGCCGGGGGACGTGTTTATGCGGTCTGATGCCCTCACCCCAGCCCTCTCCCATGTACGGTCCGGGGACATAGTGAACACTTGTTCGGGGACATGGTAGACACTTACAACTGAGGCATAAGAACCCGTTTATGGAGTCGCTTATGCCCTGGGATGCGAGAGATACCATGTCAT
>NZ_JBLKDI010000024.1:0-73401 GCF_047530715.1 Enterobacter sp. 04-C-12-SI-ECC | reverse complement strand
AATGACATGGTATCTCTCGCATCCCAGGGCATAAGCGACTCCATAAACGGGTTCTTATGCCTCAGTTGTAAGTGTCTACCATGTCCCCGAACAAGTGTTCACTATGTCCCCGGACCGTACATCCCAAAGAGAGAGGGAATAAACAAAAAAAAAGCTCCCGATTGGGAGCTTTTTGCTGTTTACCAGGATTAGTCGTCCAGGAAGCTACGCAGCACTTCAGAGCGGCTTGGATGACGCAGCTTACGCAGCGCCTTCGCTTCGATCTGACGGATACGTTCGCGTGTCACATCGAACTGTTTACCCACTTCTTCCAGCGTGTGGTCGGTGTTCATATCGATACCGAAACGCATACGCAGCACTTTTGCTTCACGGGCGGTCAGGCCAGCCAGAACGTCGTGCGTGGCGGCACGCAGGCTCTCGGTAGTAGCCGAGTCCAGCGGCAGCTCGAGGGTGGTATCCTCGATGAAATCCCCCAGATGCGAATCTTCATCGTCACCGATCGGTGTTTCCATGGAGATTGGCTCTTTGGCGATCTTCAGCACTTTACGGATCTTGTCTTCCGGCATCAGCATGCGCTCGGCCAGCTCTTCTGGCGTCGGCTCGCGGCCCATCTCCTGCAGCATCTGGCGGGAAATACGGTTGAGCTTGTTGATGGTCTCAATCATATGAACCGGAATACGGATGGTGCGTGCCTGGTCCGCGATAGAGCGGGTGATCGCCTGACGGATCCACCATGTCGCGTAAGTAGAGAACTTGTAACCACGACGGTATTCAAACTTATCTACCGCTTTCATCAGACCGATGTTGCCTTCCTGAATCAGATCCAGGAACTGGAGACCGCGGTTGGTGTATTTCTTAGCGATAGAGATAACCAGACGCAAGTTCGCCTCAACCATCTCTTTCTTCGCACGGCGGGCTTTCGCTTCACCGATGGACATACGACGGTTGATGTCTTTGACCTGCTCAATGGTCAGGCCGGTCTCTTCTTCAATTTGCTGCAGCTTCTGCAGACCGCGATAGACATCGTCCTTCACGTCGTGCAGTTTTTCAGACCACGGCTTGTTCATCGCGATAGCCGCGTTGAACCAGGTTTCGCTGGTTTCGTTGCCGGTGAAGAGGGTGATGAAGTTCTTCTTCGGCATTTTGCACTGCTCAACGCACAGCTTCATGATGATGCGTTCCTGGGTGCGTACGCGATCCATCATCACGCGCATGCTGTTTACCAGGTAGTCGAACTGTTTTGGCACCAGGCGGAACTGTTTGAATACTTCAGACAGCTTCAGGATCTCTTCCTGAGCGGCGGCATGGCTGCGGCCTTTCGCTTTGATGGTGTCACGCGTTACTTCGTACTGGGTACGCAGCTCGGCAAACTTCTCGCGCGCCAGTTCCGGGTCGATGCTGTTGTCATCGTCCGCGCTGTCGTCGTCTTCTTCCTCATCTTCATCTTCGTCGTCATCCATCTCTTCCTGAGACAGCTCAGAACCGACGTGAGTGGCGGTAGGCGCCATATCTTCTTCAGCGTTCGGGTCGACAAAACCGGTGATCAGGTCAGACAGGCGCGCTTCTTCCGCTTCAACGCGATCGTACTGCTCCAGCAGATAGGTAATCGCTTCCGGGTATTCGGCAACAGAGCACTGAACCTGGTTGATCCCGTCTTCGATGCGTTTTGCGATGTCAATTTCGCCTTCGCGGGTCAACAGTTCAACGGTACCCATTTCGCGCATGTACATGCGGACCGGGTCAGTGGTACGCCCGATTTCAGATTCCACGCTGGACAGGACCTGTGCAGCAGCTTCTTCCGCATCTTCGTCAGTGTTGTTGGAGGTTTCAGCCAGCAACAGATCATCGGCATCCGGTGCTTCTTCCATCACCTGAATGCCCATGTCATTGATCATTTGGATGATGTCTTCGATCTGGTCTGAATCGACGATATCTTCCGGCAGATGGTCATTGACCTCGGCATAGGTCAGATAGCCTTGCTCCTTACCGCGTTGGACAAGAAGTTTCAGCTGTGACTGCGGGTTTTGCTCCATAAGACGGTATCCACACTTAATTCGTTTGATTGGTGTCGGCGATGGTGCTGCCAACCTTTAAAGCGAGGGCGTACTTATATTTTTGCCGCTGCCTCTCAGTGCGGCTGCCGGGGGCTTCCCGATCGATATTCGGCACTTAAGCCGTTAAATTTTTTATTTCTTCGCCAGTTCCTGGTTAATCATCCAGAGCTCCCGGCGTTCTTCGCTGCTTAAGCCATGGGTGCGCTCGCGAGCTATCAACTCTTCCTGGCGCAACTCAAGCATCGAATCAAACATATGGTTGAGCGAGTCGGTGAACGTTTTTTCTGCAATTTCCTTATCTGCTATATCGTCCCACATCGACAGTTTTTCAAGGGTAGCGGCCTCTTTTGTGCCGCGATAATGCTCTAAAAGTTGTCCGGTGGTCAGACCTGGCTGAGACAAACAAGTGTTGACCAGTTCTGAAAATAAGCCAAGTCCGGGCAACTTTTCGTGGTTCAAACCCGCCAGCGACGGCACTTGCGGAGCAAGTTCGGGGTTTTGCACCAGTAACCCTATCAGTATACGCATGGTTGTGCGTTTTAGCTGAGGCGCGGGGCGAACCGTGCCGTTTTCAGCCTGTTTAGGCATTAAACGTTCAAGCTGGCTGTCATCCAGGATACCGAGCTTGTTGCCTAACTCCTGACGCAGGTAGATGCGCAGCGTTTCGCCGGGCACCTGGCTGATTAACGGCAGCGCCAGAGTACTGAGCTGCGCGCGCCCGTCAGGGGTACTCAAATCCACCTGCGGCATCAGGCTGTTAAACAGAAACGTGGAGAGCGGCTGTGCCTGCTCGATCCGCGCTTCGAATGCCGCTTTGCCCTCTTTACGCACCAGCGTATCCGGGTCTTCACCGTCGGGCAGGAACATAAAGCGTAGCTGACGTCCGTCGGTCATATACGGCAGCGCGGTTTCCAGCGCTCGCCAGGCGGCGTCGCGTCCGGCTCGGTCACCGTCGTAACAGCAGATGACGTTGTTGGTCACCCTGAACAGCAGTTGAATATGATCGGCAGTGGTGGACGTACCTAACGACGCAACCGCGTAGTTAATGTCGTACTGCGCCAGCGCAACGACGTCCATATAGCCTTCGACGACCAACAGACGCGGAGGTTCCGCATTGTCCTGCTGCGCCTCATAAAGACCGTACAACTGGCGGCCCTTATGGAAAATATCGGTTTCCGGAGAGTTGAGGTATTTCGGCAGGGCATCACCCAGCACGCGACCACCAAAACCAATTACCCGGCCACGCTTGTCGCGGATCGGGAACATCACCCGTTCACGGAAGCGGTCGTAGCTTCGTCCCTGGTCGTTAGTGACCAGCATGCCTGCGTCGATGAGAGATTTACGATCTTCGCTATTGCCGCCAAAACGCTTTAACACGTTGTCCCAGCCGGGCGGGGCGTAACCAATAGCGAAACGCGCAATCACATCGTCGCTCAGTCCGCGCTTGTTCAGATACTGACGCGCAGGCTCAGCCGCAGAGTGCTTAAGAGACTGTTGGTAAAACGAATTCAGGCCATCCATCAGTTGATACAGCGTTTGCCGCTGATGGCGCTCGATCTGACTTGGCCCACTGCCTGCTTCATACGGCACTTCAAGATTATGCATCGCCGCCAGTTCTTCGACGGTTTCAACGAACTCGAGCTTGTCGTAGTTCATTAAAAAATCGACGGCATTACCGTGTGCGCCACAGCCGAAGCAATGGTAAAACTGCTTTTCACCGTTTACGGTGAAGGAGGGGGTTTTTTCGTTATGGAACGGACAGCACGCATGGTAGTTCTTGCCCTGCTTTTTCAGCTTTACCCGCGCGTCGATGAGATCGACGATGTCGGTTCTGGCGAGCAGGTCATTGATGAAAACGCGTGGGATTCTTCCGGCCATATGCCCCAAAAATTTAAGCGACTTATAAACGAAAACAAGCCGCGCATTCCTTCCGGAAGCACGGCCTTACGACTACTACTCTGTCTGTCAATTGAGGGCGTTGGCCCTCAACAGATTAGTACAGACGAGTACGGCGTGCGTTTTCGCGAGCCAGTTTCTTCGCGTGACGTTTCACAGCGGAAGCTTTAGCGCGCTTACGTTCGGTCGTTGGTTTTTCATAAAACTCACGACGACGAACTTCAGCCAGAACACCTGCTTTCTCGCATGAACGTTTGAAGCGACGCAGTGCTACGTCGAACGGCTCGTTTTCACGTACTTTAATTACCGGCATGTAACTCTCACCTTTAATAAATTCGGTTTGCCGCTGGCATCAACGCCAGCTTATTTCAAAATGGTGCGGAATTTTACTGCAAATGCTGCTGCTTTGTAAAGCACCGATGCGATTTTGAAAGGGACTTTAATAAGGGTGAGGAGTATACACGAGCCTTCTTCCTGGGGCGAACAAAGTTTTACATCAACCCGCCCAGGCTCTACACTGCGCGGTATTGAAACGAGGTAAAACAAGTCATGCGTGTACTGGGTATTGAAACATCCTGCGATGAAACCGGCATCGCCATTTACGACGACGAAAAAGGGCTTCTGGCCAACCAGCTGTATAGTCAGGTGAAATTGCACGCTGACTACGGCGGCGTCGTACCTGAACTGGCCTCTCGTGACCACGTGCGTAAAACGGTGCCCCTGATTCAGGCGGCGCTGAAAGAGGCCGGATTAAGCTCAACCGATATTGACGCCGTAGCCTATACCGCCGGTCCGGGCCTGGTCGGCGCGCTGCTGGTCGGCGCAACGGTAGGGCGTTCGCTGGCCTTCGCGTGGGACGTTCCCGCCATTCCGGTTCACCACATGGAAGGGCATCTTCTGGCACCGATGCTGGAAGAGAATCCGCCCGAATTCCCGTTCGTGGCGCTGCTGGTCTCCGGTGGGCATACCCAGCTGATTAGCGTAACGGGTATTGGCAAGTACGAGCTGCTGGGCGAGTCGATCGACGACGCCGCCGGCGAAGCGTTCGATAAAACCGCCAAGCTGCTGGGCCTGGATTATCCGGGCGGCCCGATGCTCTCTAAAATGGCGTCGCAGGGAACGGAAGGGCGCTT
This sequence comes from Enterobacter sp. 04-C-12-SI-ECC, assembly GCF_047530715.1. NCBI lineage: Bacteria > Pseudomonadati > Pseudomonadota > Gammaproteobacteria > Enterobacterales > Enterobacteriaceae > Enterobacter > Enterobacter sp. 04-C-12-SI-ECC. Next base: position 68,318 of record NZ_JBLKDI010000024.1, on the reverse strand, counting down.
TGTTTTCCCGCGCCCGATGATCGACCGTCCGGGGCTGGACTTCAGCTTCTCCGGGCTGAAAACCTTCGCGGCCAACACGATCCGCAATAACGACGACAGCGACCAGACCCGCGCCGATATCGCCCGCGCGTTTGAAGACGCGGTGGTGGATACGCTGATGATCAAGTGCAAGCGCGCGCTGGATCAGACCGGGTTTAAGCGTCTGGTGATGGCGGGCGGCGTCAGCGCCAACCGCACGCTGCGCGCGAAGCTTGCGGAGATGATGCAAAAGCGTCGCGGGGAAGTGTTCTATGCGCGTCCGGAATTCTGTACCGATAACGGGGCGATGATCGCCTACGCCGGTATGGTGCGCCTGAATGCGGGGGCAACGTCCGACCTGAGCGTGTCCGTGCGTCCGCGCTGGCCGCTGGCGGAACTGCCTGAGGCGTAACCCCCTCACCCTAACCCTCTCCCCACAGGGGAGAGGGAAATTTACGACTACACCCGCAGCATCCCTTTCTCTTCCAGAAACGCAATAATCGTCCCCAGACCGTCACCCGCCTTCAGGTTGGTAAAGGTCCACGGGCGCTCGCCGCGCATGCGGTTGGTATCACGCTCCATCACCTCCAGCGACGCACCGACGTACGGCGCGAGGTCGGTTTTGTTGATCACCAGAAAATCGGATTTGGTGATCCCCGGTCCGCCCTTGCGCGGGATTTTTTCCCCTTCGGCCACGTCGATCACGTAAATAGTCAGGTCCGCCAGCTCCGGGCTGAAGGTCGCGCTCAGGTTGTCGCCGCCGCTTTCAACGAAGATCAGATCCAGATTACCGAACTTCTCGCTGAGTGCTTCTACCGCCGCGAGGTTCATTGAGGCATCTTCGCGGATGGCGGTATGTGGGCAGCCGCCCGTCTCCACGCCCACGATGCGCTCCGGCTCAAGCGCGCCCGCCTCGGTGAGGATGCGCTGATCCTCTTTGGTGTAGATATCGTTAGTGACCACCGCCAGATGGTACGTGTCGCGCATCGCCTTGCAGAGCGCTTCCAGCAGCGCGGTTTTGCCCGATCCTACCGGACCGCCCACGCCCACGCGCAGGGGATGTTTGTAATCAGCCATGTTGACTCCTCAGGAACGGAATAGTCGTGAATATTGTGTTTCGTGGCGCGCGGAGGCGATGGCCGACAGTGGCGTAGCTGCCCCCAGCGCGTCGTCGCCACGTAAAAATGCCTGTTCAAACCCGTCGGCAAAATGGTCGCTCAGGTCGATAATCAGCTGCTGTGCGGCCTGCTGCCCGAACGGCACCAGCTTGACGCCCGCCATCACCGCGCTCTCTATCCAGCTGTAGCCGAGGCTCAGCGCCAGCTCGCGCGCGCCAATGCCCCAGCGCACGCCGAGCCACGCCATGCCGCAGAGCTGGCTCTGCGCAAACAGCGGCAGCCACTCTGCCGGGCAGTTCGGCTCCCATCTTTTAATCAGGCGCGTAAAGGCCGCCCCACGGTTGCGCTCCTCTTCGCGCAGCTCGCGCGTTTCCCGGCAGGCGAGCAGATATGCCGTCCAGCGTTTTGCTGCCGCGACGTCCTGCTGTTCGCAGGCCCGGAACAGCCGGATAAACATCGGCAGATCGACGCAGAAAAAGCTCTGCTCCATCTGCTGGATCTGCCAGCGCCTGAAGGCGTCGGTGCTCGTAACCCAGCCCGCCTCTACGGCCCACTCCAGCCCCTGCGACCAGGTAAACGACCCGACCGGCAGGCTACTGCTGGAGAGCTGCATCAGGCGCAGCCGCTGGCGGGCGTGCTCCATCAGCTCATCAGCGCCAGCAGGGCGGAGACGATCAGCCCGCCGCCGAAGGTTTTACGCAGCCCGTCGTGGCGGCGCAGCAGCAAGCCTGCGGCGAAACTGGCGCACAGCACCGTCGCGCTGGCCAGCATAAAACCGCTGGTGAACAGCCAGAAGCTGTGGCCAGACATCTCCACGCCGTGCGCCCAGCCGTGGAACATCGCCAGGGCAGGCACCGCCAGCAGCAGGCGGTTTTCGGTTTTAAACATCATCACGCCGCAGACCGCCAGCGAGGCGATAATCAGCATCTCCATGCCGCTAAAGCCGCCGAGCAGGCTGCCCGCAACGGCGCCAACAAGCATCATGCCGAGGGTCGCTAAAGGCAGTAGCAGCCTGCGGCCGCTCAGGGCAGACAGTACGCCAGCCCCGGTCAGCATCAGCAGGTGATCGAGCCCGGTCAGCGGGTGGAGAAAACCGGCCTGAAAGCTGTCGGCGCCGTGGCCGGGATGCGCGAGCGCGGGAACGGAAAAAGCCAGCAGTAACAGCGGTAAATACTTACGCATGATTGATCCTTAATGTGAATGAGCGTGAGAGTGACTGTGGGCATCGCTGGCGTAAGCGCCCGCTTCCGGTTCAAACGGCAGGCTGGCGAAGGTTACCTCCAGCCCGAACTGGCGCAGCATGTCGTCGAGAACGTGATCGTGGTGATAACGCAGCTCGCCGGGCATGACCTGCAGCGGTACGTGGCGGTTGCCCAGGTGGTAGCAGGCGCGGGCGAGCAGGAACGGATCGGCGCAGCGCACCACGGAAACCGACTCCGGGGCGGCGATCACTTCGATCACTTCGCTGCCGTCGTCGGTGGTCAACAGGTCGCCCCCGCGCAGCAGCAGGCCGCGCGGCAGCATCAGTCCGGCTTCGCGCCCGTCGTTAAGCGCCACGCGAGCGCGGCTTTTCACCCGCACGTCAATCGGCAGCGTGACGCTGGCGGTAGTCGGATGCGCGTGGTCCAGGCGTTGGGTCAAATAGATCATCTTCACTCCTCAAAACAGGAAATAGCGTTGCGCCATCGGCAGAACGTCGGCCGGTTCGCTGGTAATCAGTTCACCGTCGACGCGCACCTCGTAGGTTTGCGAATCGACGGTGATGTTCGGTTGCAGAGCGTTATGGATCATGTCGGCCTTTTTCACCGTCCGGCAGCCTTTTACCACCGCCGTGGCGCTCTGCAGGCTGAGCTGCTGCGGGATGCCGTTCGCGTGGGCCGCCTGAGAAACAAACGTCAGCCGCGTGGCGTGGCGTGCTGCGCCCAGCGCGCCAAACATCGGGCGGTAATGCACTGGCTGCGGCGTGGGGATCGAGGCGTTGATGTCGCCCATCGGCGCGCAGGCGATCATCCCGCCTTTGACGATGGTGGCCGGTTTTACACCAAAGAAGGCGGGGGACCAGACCACCAGATCCGCCAGCTTGCCCGCCTCAATCGAGCCCACTTCATGGGCGATGCCGTGGGTCAGCGCCGGGTTAATGGTGTATTTGGCGACATAGCGCTTCACGCGGAAGTTATCGTTATCGCCGGTCTCTTCCGGCAGCGCGCCGCGCTGGACCTTCATGCGGTGCGCGACCTGCCAGGTGCGGATAATCACTTCCCCGACGCGGCCCATGGCCTGCGAATCTGACGAGGTGAGCGAGAACGCGCCGATATCGTGCAGCACGTCTTCCGCGGCGATGGTCTCCCGGCGAATGCGGGATTCGGCAAACGCTACGTCCTCGGCGATATCCGGGTCGAGGTGATGGCAAACCATCAGCATGTCGAGGTGCTCGTCGATGGTGTTCACCGTGTAGGGCAAGGTCGGGTTGGTGGAAGAGGGCAGAATATTCGGGTGCGCGCAGGCGGTGATGATATCCGGCGCGTGGCCGCCGCCCGCGCCTTCGGTGTGGAAGGTGTGGATGGTGCGCCCGCCGATGGCCGCCAGCGTGTCTTCGACAAACCCGGACTCGTTCAGCGTGTCGCTGTGCAGCGCCACCTGAATATCCATCTCTTCGGCCACCTCCAGCGAGCAGTTGATCGCCGCGGGCGTCGCGCCCCAGTCTTCGTGGAGCTTCAGCCCGATGGCGCCGGCGGCGATCTGCTCGCGCAGGGCGTTCGGGTTGGAGCCGTTACCTTTGCCGAGCAGGCCAATATTCACCGGCAGCGTATCGGCGGCCTGCAGCATGCGGGCGATATACCACGGCCCCGGCGTGCAGGTGGTGGCGTTGGTGCCCGCCGCCGGACCGGTGCCGCCGCCAATCATGGTGGTGATGCCGGAGACCAGCGCCTCTTCCGCCTGCTGAGGGCAGATCCAGTGGATGTGGGTGTCGATCCCGCCAGCGGTGACGATCTTCCCCTCGGCGGCAATCACTTCCGTCGCGGCGCCGATCGGGATCGTCACGCCGGGCTGAATGTCCGGGTTCCCGGCTTTGCCGACGGCGAAGATCCGCCCGTTCTTCACGCCGATATCGGCCTTCACGATCCCCCAGTGGTCGACGATCAGCGCGTTGGTGAGAACCAGATCCACGCAGCTGTCAGCTGTCATCTGCCCCTGACCCATGCCGTCGCGGATCACCTTCCCGCCGCCGAACTTGACCTCTTCGCCGTAGACCGTGAGATCGTCTTCCACTTCTATCCACAGCTCGCTGTCCGCCAGCCGCACCTTATCCCCGGTAGTGGGGCCGAACATGTCGGCATACGCCTGACGTGAAATTTCAGCCATGTTTCACCTCGCCCATGACCTCGCCGCGAAAGCCAAAAATGCGCTGCGCGCCCGTCACCTGCACCAGCGTCACCTCTCGCTTCTGGCCTGGCTCGAAGCGCACGGCGGTACCCGCCGGAATGTTCAGCCGGTAGCCCCTGGTGGCTTCGCGATCAAACTTCAGCGCCGGGTTGACCTCGTAAAAGTGGTAGTGCGATCCGACCTGGATCGGCCTGTCGCCGTGATTTTCAACAACAACACTTTGGGCTTCACGCCCGACGTTGATCGCAATAGTGCCGGGCTGGATCTGGTATTCACCTGGGATCATCACGTGCTCCTTACACGATCGGGTTGTGGACGGTGACGAGCTTGGAGCCGTCCGGGAAGGTGGCTTCCACCTGAATATCCGGGATCATCTCCGGCACGCCCTCCATCACCTGATCGCGCGTCAGGACGTGGCGGCCCGCCTCCATCAGCGAGGCGACGGTTTCGCCATCGCGCGCGCCTTCCATGATAAAGGCGCTGATCAGCGCGACCGATTCCGGGTAGTTGAGCTTTACCCCGCGCGCAAGGCGGCGTTCGGCAACCAGCGCGGCGGTAAACAGCAACAGCTTGTCTTTTTCTCTGGGGGTCAGTTCCATAACGTTTCTCTTATGTCTGCCAGATGCGCGGCGAACAGGCGGTTTTGGTAGTAAGAAGCGGGCGAAGCGACTGCCAGATGTCGCGCATCGCCCGCTGGCAAATCAGGTTGTCGTGGGAGAGAAAACGCACCGACAGCAGATCGTCGGTGAGCGTTGCCCCCGCAAAATGGCCCAGAGGCGCGAGCAGCGCGCGCACCGTGTCGAGATGATCTTCCCGGGCCGGATAGAACAGCAGTGTGCCGATCCACGGGTGTCCGGCAACGGGCGTGAGATCGCCGTCGCCGAGGTGCTGGCGCTCTATCAGGCGCGGTTCGTCATCCACCCACACTTCAAGGCGGCTCTCCAGCGTGCCGTGGCTGAAGGTCTCACCGATTACCGGGCGGCCCAGGCAGTACAGCTCCCACGCCAGCAGCGTGCTGGAGGCCTTAAGGTGGAAGATGGAACGCAGCGCGGCGTTCGCGCCGGGAAAGATAATGGTGTCCTGCGGCAGCCACTCCAGCGTGGCGTTTTCATCAAGATAAAAGTGCTGGCTCAGACGCGCCTGCGGGCCGCTGCTGCGGTAGAACTTGCTGGCGCCGGGCATGGTGATAAGCGCGTGGCTTTTGGCATCGAGCCGAACGGAAATATCCAGCGTATCGCCGCCCACGACGCCGCCGGGCGGGTGCAGCAGATAGAGGTGGCAGGTTTTTCCTTCGGGATAAAACGGACGTTGTACGGTGAGCGGCCCGACGTGTCGAACGGAACGCAGGAGGGTTTTCTCAGGGGCGTGACAAAACTGCAGGGCAAGCGACGCCTGCCAGCCTTTATACGTATTATCAGTGACCTGAGCTGCTAACATGCTGCTTCCATCTGCTCATCATCGGGGTCGTTTCAGTATGCCCTGGCGGAAATGAAGGCTGTCATATGAGTCGCTTATGGATAGAGGAAATTAAAAAGCACGACCCGGGGCCGTGCTCTGTGTGAAGCATGACGATCCTATTTCAGGTGGTCATGCAATGCTGCACCTGCCTGCTCAAGGGCGACTTTAACCGTTGGCTCCTGGCTCAGCGGGTTAAGCAGGCCGTAATCGTGGATCATGCCGTTATAGCGCGTGACGGTCACCGGGACGCCAGCCGCATCCAGTTTACGCCCGAATGCTTCACCTTCATCCCGCAGAACGTCCAGCTCAGCTGTCTGAATCAGCGTCTCCGGGAAGCCTTTCAACTGTGCAGTGCTGGCGCGAAGCGGAGAGGCAAGGATATTGTTACGATCGGCAGCGCTGGTGGTGTAGTTGTCCCAGAACCATTTCATCATGTTTTTTGACAGGAAGTAGCCATTTTCGAACTGGTGATAGGAAGCCGTATCAAAGCTGGCGTCCGTCACTGGCCAGAGCATCACGTTGTAGCGAATTTTTGGCCCATTAAACTGTTTGGCCTGCAACGCCACTGAAGCCACCATGTTGCCGCCCACGCTGTTACCAACCAGGCCCAGACGGCTGCCGTCCACGCCAATTTCCTGGCCGTGCTCGGCTACCCATTTTGTCGCTTCATAGGCCTGATTGATTGCCACCGGGAAATGGGCTTCAGGTGACGGTGTGTAATCAACGTAAACCGCTGCGGCACCAGATGCACGAACCAGATCGCGGATTAAACGTTCGTGGGTTGGAAAATCACCCAGCACCCAACCGCCACCGTGGAAGAACATAAATACCGGGAGCGTACCGGCAGCATGTTCAGGCTTCACAATTTTTAGGGCGATCGTCTGGCCATTGACCTGGATCGTTTTTTCAGTCACCTGAGCGGGCGGCAATTTTGCTCCTTGCTGTGCGCCGATCAGTACCTGGCGGGCCTCCTGCGGGGTCATCTGTTCCATCGGTTTCCCTTTGCCAGCATTCAGGACATCAAGAAATGCCTGTACGCCTGCGGTCGGGGCTGGAGTATTGGTGGTTTGAGCGGATGCCGCGGCTGACGCGAAGACGGAAGAAATCAGGATGGCGGTTAATGTTTTCATGGTGGTACCCCTTTTAACGTATTTGATTGGATAACTAAATAGTGTGCTACTTAGTTGCTGATATAATACTTGCGTGCAAGATACTTTTAGTCAAACATTATTTATAATTTTTTTTTAGGCAACAGATTCAGGGTTGATAGAAAAATGAAAGAAAACAAAACACTAGATGATTTATTGTGCTTCTCGCTGTACTCGGTCACCAATGCGTTCGTGCGCCAGTACCGCCCCCTGCTGCAGGAGATGGATCTGACCTATCCGCAATTTGTTGTTTTGATGGCGCTCTACGAGAAAGACAACATCCCGCTTCGCGATCTCAGCGATAAAACCTATTTTGATTCAGGCACATTGACCCCGCTGGTTCAGAAGCTTGAAGCAAAAGGTTTTCTCAACCGTATCGCGGTTGTGGGGGATGAAAGGATGAAAAATGTCGTATTGACCGATAAGGCGAAAGAACTGAAAAAGCAGGTGATGGCGCTGCCGGACCAGATTCGCTGCAGCATGCGGATGAATGATGATGAGCTGGAAATGCTAAAAAAACTCTCCCGAACGCTGCTGGAAGATTTTTAAGCGCACTTCGGTGGGGCTGAACCCACCGAAGCGATGTGTCGTTACCGGTAGTCCTCCGCATCCACATCATACCCGGACGGCTCCCAGCGGATCGCCAGCAATGACGCCAGACCGATAAACGGCGCCAGCGCAATCACCCAGAACACGGCGGTGTCGAGAGACGCGACCAGCAGCGGGAACAGGAACAGCGACAGCGTGGAGCTGCTGCGCATCAGCGTCTGGTTGAGACCCACGCCCACGCCGCGCAGCGAGGTCGGGTAGCTCAGCGAGGCGAACGTCATGGTATGCGCGCCCGGGCCAAATCCCTGACCGAACAGGAAAAGCGCCAGCATCGCCACGGCAAGCACCCCTTCAGAGGCACCGTCCGGTCGACCAATCAGCGCCAGCCCCAGCAGCGCCACAAGCTGACAGGCGTAACCCGCCAGCGACATCCGCCACGCGCCGAAGCGCGGCACGTAGCGTACCGCCAGTAATCCGCCGATAAACGCAAACAGCAGGTTCAGCGCCAGCGAGATCACAATAGTTGTCAGCATAGACTGCACGAAGAAGCTTGAAATAATCACCGGCAGGCCAAAGGCCACGGCGTTATAGGCGAACGAGGAGACGACGGACAGCAGCGTGGCGAGCGTGGTACGCCGCAGATAGATGCCGCGGAACAGGTTCAGATAGTTCGACCATTTGGCTTTATTCACGACAGGCGCAGGCTGGGTGAGCGCATCCTGCGGGACGTGGGCGTTAATATTGTACGACTGCCGCAAAATGGACGCCGCCTCTTTCAGGTTGCCCTGATTCGCCGCCCAGACCGGCGATTCGCTCATATAGCGGCTGCGGATGGCGATGATCACCAGCGCGGGTACTGCACCAAAGCCGAGAATCAAACGCCAGAGCCAGTCGCTGTGGCTTTCCGAGAGCACGGCGTAGAAAAAGAGAACCAGAAGGTAAGAGATGCTGATCGCCGCATACCAGGTAGGGCACCACATCGCGACGCTGGAGGCCTTATTGCCCGGCCCTTTCAGCCTGGCAAACTCGCTCAGGAACGCCATCGCCACGGGAAGGTCGATCCCCACGCCAAGGCCCATCACAAAGCGCGCGCCCGCCAGCACATATTCATTCGGGGCCAGCGCGCAGGCGATAGCGGCGACGACAAAGAATACCATGTCGGCCATAAAGACGCGGTAGCGCCCGATTTTATCCGTGAGGTAACCGCCGAGCAGCGCCCCGACAATGGCACCAAAGGTAATCGCCGAGGCCACCATGCCGGTACCGGCGGGCGTCAGGTTAAATTCGCGGGTAATGTCTTTAATGCCGAACGCCAGCGCGCCCAGATCGTAGGCATCGAGGAAAATCCCGCCCAGAGCGATACCTACCACGATCCGGGCGTTGGCCCGGCCCTGTGAGCCATCGTTAACGAGACGTGAAACGTCCGATGCACTGCGCACCCACTGAATGTCGCCATCAGGGGGAATTCCTGCCGTTGAAAGGGGAGTTGTGTCTGTGATTTCTGCCATTTTCTTTTTGTGTGGTTGTGTTGTGTCTCTAACAGTTACCACAGGCAGAAGGTGACAAAAATCACATTTGGTTATAAGGCATAACTAACCGCCTACTCGGGATCTTTTTTCTTTCGCCTGAGCTTCGTCCAGATCTTCGTTTCCTGGCGTCGCCACAAGCGCTGGATATTGTCGTGATGACGCAGCAGGATCAGGCATGAGAGCATCGATACCGGGAAGGTGAATTGGGGTTTAAACCACCAGACGTAAAACGGGGCGATCAGCGCGCTGACGATGGCACCCAGCGACGAATAGCCGCTCAGCAGAATGGTCAGCAGCCAGGTCCCGGCCATGACGCCGGTTAAGTCCCATCCGATGGGCGCGATGGCACCAAAGGCGGTCGCCACCCCTTTGCCGCCTTTAAAGCCGAAGAATACGGGCCAGATATGGCCGACGCAGGCGGCGATGGCGATGAGCCCCAGCCAGAACGGCGTGACGCCCAGCGCATACGCGCCCCAGACGGGTAGCATCCCCTTCAGAATATCAAAAATCAAAACCGCTACGGCTGCTCCCTTGCCGCCAATTCGAAGCACGTTGGTCGCTCCCGGATTCCCGGAACCACTTTCACGCGGGTCAGGTAACCCGGCAATGCGGCAGACCAGAATGGCGCTGGAGATTGAGCCGCAAAGATAGGCGAGGAGGATCATTCCAGGCGCGATTGCACTCATAACGCTGTTCCGTTTTGAAAATGTATCTGTATTCTCAGCATCTGTGGATAATACGCATAATTCGCCGGAAGTGGTATCCGGTTTAGCCAAAAAGCAGGCAGGTCGTGATGGATATTGTATTTATAGAGCAACTTTCGGTAATCACCACAATTGGTGTTTACGACTGGGAACAGACCATCGAGCAGAAACTGGTGTTCGATATCGAAATGGGATGGGATAACCGCAAATCGGCAAAAAGCGATGACGTGAATGACTGTCTGAGCTATGCCGACATCAGCGAAGCGGTGATCGGCCACGTGGAAGGACAGCGTTTTGCGCTGGTGGAACGGGTGGCGGAAGAGGTGGCGGATCTGCTGCTGACCAAATTCAACTCACCGTGGGTACGCATTAAGCTGAGCAAGCCGGGGGCAGTGGCGCGCGCGGCCAACGTGGGCGTGATTATCGAGCGTGGCACAAATCTGAAAGGAAACAATTAACGTCATAATTGCTAAACCATTTTAGGTTATATCGGTCTTAAGGCTGTATCTTTCACGGTAGCCGTTGGGGCGACCGTTTTTTTATATCTTTTTTTAGGGGTTTATAGATGAGCGATATGCACTCGCTGCTGGTGGCGGCAATTCTGGGTGTGGTCGAAGGATTGACGGAGTTTTTGCCGGTTTCCAGTACGGGCCATATGATTATCGTTGGCCATCTGCTGGGCTTCGAAGGCGATACCGCAAAGACGTTTGAGGTGGTAATTCAGCTGGGCTCGATTCTGGCGGTGGTGGTGATGTTCTGGCGTCGCCTGTTTGGCCTGATCGGCATCCACTTTGGCCGTCTGCCGCAGCGTGAAGGAGAGGGCAAAGGCCGCCTGACGCTGATTCACATCCTGCTCGGGATGATCCCGGCGGTGGTATTGGGGCTGGTATTCCACGACACCATTAAATCGCTGTTTAACCCGATTAACGTCATGTACGCGCTGGTGGTGGGCGGTTTCCTGCTGATTGCCGCGGAAGTGCTGAAGCCAAAAGTCCCGCGTGCGGAAGGCCTGGACGATATGACCTATCGTCAGGCGTTTATCATTGGCTGCTTCCAGTGTCTGGCGCTGTGGCCGGGCTTCTCCCGTTCAGGTGCGACCATTTCAGGCGGGATGCTGATGGGCGTGAGCCGCTACGCGGCGTCCGAGTTCTCGTTCCTGCTGGCGGTGCCGATGATGATGGGCGCCACTGCGCTGGACCTTTACAAAAGCATTGGCTTCCTGACCACAGGCGATATTCCGATGTTTGCCGTGGGCTTTATCACCGCCTTTATCGTGGCGCTGATTGCCATCAAAACCTTCCTGCAGCTGATTAAGCGTATCTCGTTCATTCCGTTCGCGATCTACCGCTTTATCGTCGCGGCTGCGGTGTACGTGGTCTTCTTCTGATAACCGATTGCCCTCACTCTTTCGGCTGAGGGCAACGCTTTTCCTTCCACGCGGTAACCGCGTCAATCCGCCGTTTGGTTAGCTCCTCGCGAATCTCCGGGCCTTTAAATCCTGCCTCAACCACGTCTTTCGTTGGCACCGCTTTTGCGACTTCCCACGCTTCGCGCAGCAAACGCCCCTGGGGATAATCGGACGCTTCAAACCCTGTGCGACCGCGCACGTCCGCTTCGCTGGTGAGCGCAATCTGCTCCACGCGCTGCGGCTTGCGCCAGGCGTCGATATTATCGAACAGCTTCACGATGGTGGCGGGCTTCAGGATCGGGAAGGTATGGATCAGGTCGTGGAACTCGGCGACCAGCTTTGCCAGATCGCGGATGTCATTCGGCACGCGCAGACGCTGGCAGAGCCCGTCAACCAGCTTTACGCCCGCCGGACCGTGCCCGTGATGGCGCGGCCAGAACTCTTTCGGCGTTAAGCCTTTGCCGAGATCGTGGCACAAGGTGGAAAAACGTACGTCCACCTCAGGGCTGAGCATGGCGGCCATGCTCAGCGTCATCAGCGTGTGCACGCCGGTATCAATTTCGGGATGCCATTTCGCCGGTGCGGGCACGCCAAACAGCGCGTCGATTTCCGGGAACAGCACCTTCAGCGCGCCGCAGTCGCGCAGAACCTGGAAAAAGACCTGCGGGTTGCGGGTGGTGAGGGCATTTTCCGTCTCTTTCCAGACGCGCTCCGGCGTCAGGTGTTCCAGCTCGCCCGCCTCGGTCATGGCCGTCATCAACGCCATCGTCTCATCCGCAATACGGAAGCTCAGATGCGCGTAACGCGCGGCAAAACGCGCCACGCGCAGCACGCGGAGCGGATCTTCAGAAAATGCCGGGGAGACGTGACGCAAAAGACGATCGCGCAGGTCGTCCTGCCCGCCGTAGGCGTCGATGATATGGCCGTTTTCGTCCTGGGCCAGGGCGTTAATGGTGAGATCGCGGCGCAGCAGATCCTGCTCCAGCGTCACATCCGGCGCGGCGTAACAGGTGAAGCCGGTATAACCGGAACCGGATTTCCGTTCGGTACGCGCCAGGGCGTACTCTTCCCGGCTTTTCGGATGCAGGAACACGGGAAAATCGCGGCCTACCTGCTGGTAGCCCGCGTCGAGCATCTCTTCCGGGGTGGCGCCCACCACCACCCAGTCTTTATCTTTGACCGGCAGACCTAACAACGCATCACGTACCGCACCACCGACCAGATAACTCTTCACGCCCAACTCTCCCGTTTTCTCTTTTCCAGAATGATACGTAAGTCTGGCAGAGAAGACGAATTAGTTCATCCAGCGATCTTTACGTTTACGGCTTGGGATCAGATGTGGCAGAACCAGACCCAGCACCAGACCGACGCCCAGCACGCCGCCGCCATACATAAACCACTGCATGATAATGGTGCGCTGTTTGTCATCAAGCTGCAGGTTCGCGGCGTTCACTTTTTTCTGCGCGACGATCAGCTCGTTTTTGAGCTTTTGATTCTCTTCTTTCAGACCGTTGATCACGCCGTCACTCTGCGCCACTTTCTGCTGCATTTCAGCGGTGCGCTGGTTCCAGGTCCCGTCGATGTTGTTCAGCTTGTCGGTCAGGGTCTTCACCTGGTTTTCCAGATCCGGCACGCGGGTGCGCAGGCTTGGCACGGTGCTCAGCTCTTTCATTGGGATCCAGGAGGTACGGCCGGAACTGTCGCGAACCTGACCGTAATTGGTCTCCGCGTTGGTCTGCAACAGGGTGACTTCCTCGCCGGCATTCACCGTGCCCACGAGGCGATAATTATCTCCGGGGCCACTGCGCACCCAGGTGTTAAGTTCGTCAGAAACGTAACGCTTCTCTTCAGCGTGCACTGCGGTTGCGGCGCTAAAAGCGAGTAAAGTAAGTCCAATCAGGCGTAATTTAAGCATCATTAGTCGTTATTTTCATAAAAAGTGGAACGATAGTAGTGGCAACAGTGTCTCTACGCAAAGCATTCATCAGCAATCAGAATCATCTGTGTCACGACTCTACACATTTACGCCCGACAAATTGCTCATTGCATGGCAATTTGGCGCAAAATACTATGTACTGACAAACAAATGGCGAGGAAGTTCGCCCTCATTGACGCGTCTGTGACGCCCGCAAAAGTACAAGGCTATGGCTCAGGAAATCGAATTAAAATTTATCGTCGAAAAAGACAGCGTTGACGCGCTCCGTCAGCATCTGAATACGCTCTCCGGCGAGCACCATGAACCCGTACCGTTGCTCAACATCTACTACGAAACGCCGGACAACTGGCTGCGCAACCACGATATGGGGCTGCGCATCCGCGGCGCGAACGGACGCTACGAGATGACGATGAAAATCGCCGGCCGCGTGGTCGGCGGTTTGCATCAGCGCCCGGAATACAATATCGACATCAGTAAGCCAGAACTTGAGCTGGAACGTTTCCCGGCGGAAGTCTGGCCGGAAGGCGAACTGCCCGCCACGCTGGCTGGACAGGTGCAGCCGCTGTTCAGCACCGATTTCGCTCGCGAGAAATGGCTGGTGACGGAAGGCAAAAGCCGCATTGAAATCGCGCTGGATTTAGGCGAGGTGAAGGCGGGTGAGTTACAGGAACCGATCTGCGAGCTGGAGCTGGAACTTCTGGAAGGGGATGCGAGCGACGTGCTGAAGCTGGCGCGCAAGCTGGTAAGCCAGCCGGGTTTACGTCAGGGCAGCTTGAGCAAAGCGGCGCGCGGCTACCACCTGGCTGCCGGAAATGCGCCACGCGTGCTGAGAGAGACTCCGATTTTGCGCGTCGTCCCGAAAGCCAGCATTGAGCAGGGCATGGAAGCTGCGCTGGAGCTGGCGCTCTCCCAATGGCAGTACCATGAAGAACTGTGGGCGCGTAACGTCAAAAATGCCAAAAAACAGGTGCTGGCCGCTATTGGACTGGTGCGTCATACCCTGACGCTGTTTGGCGGTATCGTACCGCGTAAAGCTAGCGCTCACTTACGCGATCTGCTGACCCAGACCGAAACGCTGCTGCTTTCCGACGTGTCGGCGCAAACCGCGCTTTATAGCCCGCAAAATGCCGCGGCAAAACTGGCGCTGACCGAGTATCTGGTGACGCGCGGCTGGCGCGTCTTCCTCGATGCAAAAGCGCAGACCAAAATCGCGGACAACTTTAAACGTTTCGCGGATATCCATCTTTCCCGCCACGCCGCCGAGCTGAGAACCACCTTCGCGCATCCGCTGGGCGACCAGTATGGCGACCAGCTTCCCCGCCTGGCGCGTAATATCGACAGCATGTTGCTTCTGTCGGGAGCGTACGAGGGCGTGAAGGCGCAGGCCTGGCTGGAGAACTGGCAGGGGCTTAAGCATGCCATTGAGACCCGTCAGCAGATTGAGATCGAGCATTTCCGCAACGAAGCCATTTCGCAGGATCCATACTGGCTGCACAGCGGAAAACGTTAATTCTGGCAAGGAACCCCTGATATGCCGCTTTCTTCGCAGTTACAGCAGCACTGGCAAACCGTTTGCGAACGTCTGCCCGAGTCGTTACCCGCGTCATCGTTAAGCGAGCAGGCGAAAAGCGTGCTCACGTTCAGTGATTTTGTGCAGGAGAGCGTCAGCGCCAATCCTGACTGGCTGGCAGAGCTGGAAAGCGCGCCGCCGCAGGCTGACGAGTGGCGGCACTATGCTGGCTGGCTGCAAACCGCGCTGGCAGAGGTGGCGGATGAAGCCACGCTGATGCGCGTCCTGCGCCAGTTCCGCCGCCGGGTGATGGTGCGCATTGCCTGGGCGCAGGCGCTGGAGCTGGTGAGTGAAGAGAGCACCTTGCAGCAGCTGAGCGAGCTGGCGCAGACGCTGATTGTCGCCGCGCGGGACTGGCTCTACGCCGCCTGCTGTAAAGAGTGGGGCACGCCGTGCAGCGAAGAAGGGCTTCCGCAGCCGCTGTTGATTCTGGGGATGGGCAAGCTGGGTGGCTGCGAGCTGAACTTCTCCTCGGATATCGACCTGATCTTTGCCTGGCCGGAGAATGGCGCCACGCGAGGCGGTCGTCGCGAGCTGGATAACGCCCAGTTCTTTACCCGACTCGGGCAGCGTCTGATTAAGGCGCTGGACCAGCCTACGCAGGACGGCTTTGTTTACCGCGTGGACATGCGCCTGCGCCCGTTTGGCGACAGCGGCCCGCTGGTACTGAGCTTCGCCGCGCTGGAAGATTATTACCAAGAGCAGGGGCGCGACTGGGAGCGTTACGCGATGGTCAAAGCGCGGATCATGGGCGACAGCGACGACGCCTACGCCAACGAGTTGCGCGCCATGCTGCGCCCGTTCGTGTTCCGCCGTTACATCGACTTTAGCGTGATCCAGTCCCTGCGCAATATGAAAGGGATGATCGCCCGCGAGGTGCGCCGTCGCGGCCTGAAGGACAACATCAAGCTTGGCGCGGGCGGCATCCGCGAAATCGAATTTATCGTTCAGGTCTTCCAGCTGATCCGCGGCGGGCGCGAGCCGTCGCTGCAGTCCCGCTCGCTGCTGCCGACGCTGAGCGCCATTGAGCAACTGCATTTGCTGCCGGACGGCGACGCGCAAACCCTGCGCGAGGCCTATCTGTTCCTGCGCCGTCTGGAAAACCTGCTGCAAAGCATTAACGACGAACAGACCCAGACCCTGCCGGGGGATGACCTTAACCGGGCGCGCCTGGCCTGGGGCATGCGGGCGGAAGACTGGTCAACGTTGACCGAACGGCTGGATGCCCATATGGCAGGCGTTCGCCGCATCTTTAACGATCTTATTGGTGACGACGAAAGTGAATCGCCGGACGATGCGCTCTCCGAGCACTGGCGCGAGCTGTGGCAGGACGCGCTCCAGGAAGATGACACCACGCCGGTGCTGGCGCACTTAAGCGACGACGCCCGCCATCGCGTGGTGGCCTTGATTGCCGATTTTCGTCTCGAACTGAACAAGCGCGCCATTGGCCCGCGCGGTCGGCAGGTGCTGGATCATCTGATGCCGCATCTGCTGAGCGACGTCTGCTC
Source organism: Enterobacter sp. 04-C-12-SI-ECC (assembly GCF_047530715.1). NCBI lineage: Bacteria > Pseudomonadati > Pseudomonadota > Gammaproteobacteria > Enterobacterales > Enterobacteriaceae > Enterobacter > Enterobacter sp. 04-C-12-SI-ECC. The sequence continues at coordinate 51,988 of NZ_JBLKDI010000024.1, read as the reverse complement.
CCGCGAGGATGCGCCGGTGCCGCTGTCGCGCATGATGCCGCTGCTGAGCGGGATTATCACGCGTACCACCTACCTGGAACTGCTGAGCGAGTTTCCCGGCGCGCTGAAGCACCTGATTTCCCTCTGCGCCGCCTCGCCGATGGTGGCCAACAAGCTGGCGCGATACCCACTGCTGCTGGACGAACTGCTCGACCCGAACACGCTCTATCAGCCGACGGCGATGGACGCCTACCGCGACGAGCTGCGCCAGTATCTGCTGCGCGTGCCGGAAGAGGACGAAGAGCAACAGCTTGAGGCGCTGCGTCAGTTTAAGCAGGCGCAGATGCTGCGCGTGGCGGCAGCGGATATCGCCGGTACGCTGCCGGTAATGAAAGTGAGCGATCACTTAACCTGGCTGGCGGAGGCGATCATCGACGCGGTAGTCCATCAGGCGTGGGTGCAGATGGTGGCCCGCTACGGCCAGCCGAAGCATCTTGCTGACCGCGAGGGGCGAGGGTTTGCCGTGGTCGGTTACGGCAAGCTGGGCGGCTGGGAGCTGGGCTACAGCTCCGATCTGGATCTGATTTTCCTGCACGACTGTCCGGCGGACGTCATGACCGACGGCGAGCGTGAGATTGACGGGCGGCAGTTCTACCTGCGCCTGGCCCAGCGCATCATGCACCTGTTCAGCACCCGCACTTCGTCGGGCATTCTGTACGAGGTGGACGCGCGTCTGCGCCCGTCCGGCGCGGCAGGCATGCTGGTCACCTCGACGGACGCTTTTGCTGACTATCAGAAGAACGAAGCCTGGACGTGGGAACATCAGGCGCTGGTGCGTGCCCGCGTGGTGTACGGCGATCCGCAGCTCAAAACGCAGTTCGATGCGGTCCGCAAGTCAGTCATGACGACCCCGCGCGAGGGCAGCACCCTGCAAACTGAAGTGCGCGAAATGCGTGAGAAAATGCGCGCGCATTTGGGCAACAAACATCGCGATCGCTTTGATATCAAAGCCGATGAGGGCGGGATTACCGATATTGAGTTCATCACTCAGTACCTGGTGCTACTGCATGCCCACGACAAGCCGAAGCTGACCCGCTGGTCCGATAACGTGCGCATTCTGGAACTGCTGGCGCAAAACGACATTATGGACGAGCAGGAGGCGCAGGCCTTAACCCGCGCCTACACCACGCTGCGCGATGAGCTTCATCACCTGGCATTGCAGGAACAGCCGGGCCACGTGGCGCTGGACTGTTTTACCGCAGAGCGCGCCCAGGTGACGGCAAGCTGGCAGAAATGGCTGGTGGAGCCGTGCGTAACAAAACAAGTGTGATATTATCGCGCGCAAATTGTGAATCTTTCTGGAGTCAGGAATGAAAGTAACACTGCCAGAGTTTGAACGTGCTGGAGTAATGGTTGTCGGGGATGTGATGCTGGATCGCTACTGGTATGGGCCGACCAGCCGCATCTCTCCTGAAGCGCCGGTACCGGTGGTTAAGGTCGACACCATTGAAGAGCGTCCCGGCGGCGCGGCAAACGTGGCGATGAACATAGCCTCGCTGGGCGCGCACTCGCGTCTGGTGGGCCTGACCGGCATTGACGATGCGGCGCGTGCGCTGAGCAAGTCGCTGGCGGACGTGAACGTGAAGTGCGACTTCGTTTCTGTTCCGACACACCCAACTATCACCAAGCTGCGCGTGCTGTCGCGTAACCAGCAGCTGATCCGCCTCGATTTCGAAGAAGGCTTTGAAGGCGTTGATCCTGAGCCGCTGCACGAGCGCATTAACCAGGCGCTGGGCAACATCGGCGCGCTGGTGCTGTCTGACTACGCCAAAGGCGCGCTGGCGAGCGTGCAAACGATGATTCAGCTGGCGCGTAAAGCCAGCGTGCCGGTGCTGATCGACCCGAAAGGCACCGATTTTGAGCGCTATCGAGGCGCAACCCTGCTGACGCCAAACCTTTCTGAGTTCGAAGCGGTGGCGGGCAAGTGCAAAACGGAAGAAGAGCTGGTTGAGCGCGGCATGAAAATCATCGCTGATTTCGAGCTGTCCGCGCTGCTGGTCACCCGCTCCGAACAGGGGATGACGCTGCTGCAGCCGGGCAAGGCACCGCTGCATATGCCAACCCAGGCGCAGGAAGTGTACGACGTGACCGGTGCCGGTGATACGGTGATCGGCGTGCTGGCGGCAACGCTGGCCGCGGGTAACTCCCTGGAAGAGGCGTGCTACTTCGCGAACGCCGCGGCGGGCGTGGTCGTCGGTAAATTGGGTACTTCAACCGTTTCGCCCATCGAGCTGGAAAACGCGGTGCGCGGTCGTGCGGATACCGGTTTTGGCGTCATGACCGAAGACGAGCTGAAGGTGGCCGTCGCCGCCGCGCGCAAGCGCGGTGAAAAAGTGGTGATGACCAACGGCGTGTTTGACATCCTGCACGCGGGCCACGTGTCGTATCTGGCGAATGCGCGCAAGCTGGGCGATCGCCTCATTGTGGCAGTGAACAGCGATGCGTCGACCAAACGCCTGAAGGGCGAAACGCGCCCGGTGAACCCGCTCGAGCAACGTATGATTGTGCTTGGCGCGCTGGAAGCGGTGGACTGGGTGGTGTCGTTTGAAGAAGATACCCCGCAGCGCCTGATTGCCGGGATCCTGCCTGACCTGCTGGTGAAGGGCGGCGATTACAAGCCAGAGCAAATCGCGGGTAGCGAAGAGGTCTGGGCGAATGGCGGTGAAGTGATGGTGCTCAACTTTGAGGACGGGTGTTCCACCACCAACATCATCAAGAAGATCCAGAAAGACAGTCAGTAAAAAACGGGCCAATTGGCCCGTTTTTTTTCACCGTCTCCCTGTGGGAGAGGGCATCAGGCCGCACTTACTCCTGATCGTCCACCGGCGGAATGGCCGGTGCCGGCTTCACTTCTTCCGGCGCATTACGGTTTTCCAGCTCGCTCAGACGCTGTTCCAGCAGCGCCAGCTTCTCGCGGGTGCGCAGCAGAACCTGGGTCTGCACGTCAAACTCTTCGCGGCTGACTAAATCAAGGCGAACCAACTGCGCCTGCAGCGTCTGGCGGATTTTCTTCTCAACGTCATCACCAAATTCACGAATGCCTTTCGGCATGGACTCATGAACCTGACGCGCGATCTGCTCAATTTTTTTCGGGTCAATCATAATGGCTTCCCTTGATAAGTCAGTGTTGATGAACATTGTAGCGCGTCATGACCCAGGATAAAGCAGATTTGTTTGAAGCTTATGCATTGCCCAGGTTAATCAATAGCGTTATAGTTATCTCGCTTATTCTCAGGGCGGGGCGAAATTCCCCACCGGCGGTAAATCAGCTTAACGCTGAAAGCCCGCGAGCGCTTTGGGTGAATTCTCAAAGGTCAGCAGATCCGGTGTAATTCCGGGGCCGACGGTTAGAGTCCGGATGGGAGAGAGTAACGATCCAGTCGGGCATGGGCCCGCTCACGTTATCTTTTTGCCGCTTATACGGCGCTCCTAAGACTGCCCTGATTCTGGTAACCATAATGTTAATGAGGTTTTTTTACCATGAATCAGACGCTACTTTCCTCTTTTGGCACTTCAACTCAACGTGTTGAACATGCACTGGATGCACTGCGCGAAGGCCGCGGTGTGATGGTGCTTGACGATGAAAATCGTGAAAACGAAGGCGACATGATTTTCGCCGCCGAAAGCATGACCGTTGAACAGATGGCGCTGACCATCCGTCACGGCAGCGGCATCGTATGCCTGTGTATTACCGAAGATCGTCGTAAGCAGCTTGATCTGCCGATGATGGTTGAGAACAACACCAGCGCCTTTGGAACCGGCTTTACTGTGACCATCGAAGCGGCGCATGGCGTAACCACCGGTGTGTCTGCGGCTGACCGTCTGACCACCGTGCGTGCCGCCATTGCTGACGATGCGAAACCCTCCGATCTGCATCGTCCAGGCCACGTCTTCCCGCTGCGCGCACAGGCGGGCGGCGTGCTGACCCGCGGCGGTCATACCGAAGCGACCATCGATCTGGTGACCCTGGCGGGCTTCAAGCCTGCGGGCGTGCTGTGTGAGCTGACCAATGATGACGGCACCATGGCCCGCGCGCCAGAGTGCATCACCTTTGCGCGTCTGCATAACATGCCGGTTGTCACAATTGAAGATCTGGTGGAATACCGCCAGGCGCACGAGCGCAAGGCCAGCTGAGACCGCTGATGTGAAAAAGCCGGGGAAACCCGGCTTTTTTGTCGCTAGTGGTAGTTAATTTTAAACAGCACCACGGTTTCAAACGGTCCGGACTGGATCGCTTTTCCCTCATCCCACGACAGCTCTGCCGTGTACTTTTGCTCATACTGCAACGTACTCCCGGTGAAGTCGGCATACTCCTGATAGTGGTTGAAGGTAAACGGATCCGTTCCGTTCAGAATACGCAGTTTTAGCCCGTTGCCAATCAACAGCGCCGTATCGTCAGCGCTGAGTTTTTCGTTCGTGTAGAATGACGAATCCATTTTGAATCCATCAGAGCACTGCGCGTCCTGCACCTTGGTGGTTTTGACCGTAAATTCACGAACGCGCGTTTTCTGGTTCACAATGTCGCGAGCGCTGAAGGTGCCAAAATCGATCTCCTGGTTTTCAGGGTAGATGCTGAAGGTTGCCCCGCAGTCCAGAACGGTAATGTTTTGCAAGCCGTTGATGTGGTACTTGAGGTTTTTCGCGTCGGCCATCTGGTTGACTCCGCCTTTACCGTCAAACTGCACCACGATGTAATCGCCGAGCGAACTCACGTAGCCGTGAGGCGGAATCGCCTTAATTTTTACAAACAGGCGAAAGCGGGCAATAAACGTGCGTGTCGTATGGACGTCATCCGGGTTACCGGAGCAGATCAGGTTTTCCCAGCCCATCTGCCGGATCTGAGCCGGGGTATAGATGAGGATGTTCTTGTTATCGAGACACTGGCGGGTATCCACGCCATTCGGCTGGCCCGTGGCATCGTAGTCCACACCTTCGTAGGTTACGCCAAGCTCATAGTAAGGGTCCGTTGCGGCCGGGTAAGGGTTGACCCAGGCGTAAACGTCTTCCGGCTGAAAGCCGCTGGTGACGTTGTGATCGCAGGTAACCGGGATTTTAATGTCATCTGATTCCCAGATTTTCTGCCCCACCTGCGCGTTGCTGGGGATAGCAAAGGGCGAGATGGTTTTTGTCTCTTCAACCGGCCCGCCTGAAGCACCAAGATAGCAGTCCAGCGCCAGCGCTTCTCTTACGGGCAGAGCGGAAATCAGCAGCAGGAACAGCAGATTAGCGAGCTTGCGCATCTTTATCGACCTTATGCTCGCTGAGCGTACATTTCGCCGTACCTGAACATTGCGCGTCGACCTTTTTCAGCGCACCGTAATCATCGATGTAGCCAATGCTGTAGTAGCTGCCGTGATAGTCACCGGTAGAGGTTGTTGCCGTCGCAAACGGGGCGATCATCAGGCTGTCAAAACCGGGCAGCATGGTTTTCGCATTTTTGCTCAGCCACGCCAGCGTGATGTAGTAAGGCGTAGGGTTATGCACGGTGAGCCCTTTCGCGTTTGCGGTGACTTCCATACGCATTTCTGCCTGATCGCCTGCCTTTTTGGCGATCGCTTTGGGACGCCAGAACAGTTTGATCCTGCTTTGCATCGCGACCTGCATTACGCTGCGTTCCTCGCTCGCGCTGGAACTTTTCGGCGGCACCTCGCGCAGGTTGAAATAAAACAGTGATTCCCGGTCTTTCGGCAACCGGGCGGTCGCGGCCTGCTTCACAATCCGGACCTGAGACGAGGCGCCCGCTTCAAGACGTTGGATCGGCGGAAGCGCCATAAAATGGCTGTCCTCCTTGCGTCCGTTTTCATCTTCTATCCAGGAGAGCGCCAGATAAGGCAACGTTTTGCTCTGATTATCAATCTTGAGGCTGCTGGCCTTATCGCTTTCCGGAAACACAATGCGGGTGCGGTCCAGGTTAACGGCAGCGTGGGTGGTAAATGCGGTGCCGATTAACATCAGGCACAGGCTGGTAAAAGAGGTGAGTTTCATCATGGTTTCTTACTGACATGGCAGTATCAACTGCATACTGTTTTCAAGGTGTGAAGGCAGCGAGAAGCGACACTGCTGATTGTCACCCCACGTTACCCGGAATTGTTGTTCAGGCTCTACCGCACCCAGCCAGACGTGGCCTTCGTCGGCGACCATGCCGATTTGCTGGTCACTTTCCAGCAGGTGAACAATCGCGCCCAGCGGCGGAGTGCCGGCTGGCGTACGTATAATTCCGGCAATATCGTTGCCTGCGCGCGTGGCAATCTGACGGTAGCCAATCGCCCCCTCGGTCCAGGTGGAGGTCGTAATGCGGTTGTCCACATCGACGCCGTCAGGCAGGTTATCCAGATTGACCTGTACGCTGGCGGGAGAGTAGCTGGAAACCGACGGTAAAACGCCGATACCAAAGCGGTTGGTTTCATCCCGCGACATGTTCAGCGGAATGTTGCCGACGCCGTCGGTGCTGACCATCACGCGCGGTTCGTTTCCGTAGCTGCGACGGTGCAGCGCCGCGCCTTTGGCCGTTGAGGTAAACGAGCCATTCCAGCTGGCGCTCAGGGAGTTATATTCATCAGCTTTATAACTTCCGGAGATATTCAGATCGCCAAAAGGTGAATAGTGCTGATAGTTGCCGCTCATCTGCGCGCCCGCGTCCGCGTGTTCACTCTCCGTCCCCGCGGAGACGCCCCAGGTATTATTGCGATCGGACGTGTCGTACCAGGAGACATTTTGGCTCAGGCTATCGCTGTTGTGCAGATCGTAGCTAAGGCGATGATCCGGATCGATCGGTACGCTCAGGGACAGGTAAAACTGCGTATCGTCGTCTTCATCTTCGTAATGCGTCTTGCTCCAGGAGAGGGTGACGCCGAGGTTTTTCCAGCGCCCCAGATCAAAGTTGTAGCCTGCGGTAATGCTTCCGGTCGTGGACGGGGCTTCATTCCACCAGGTCTGACGCAGTACGTTGACGTAGAGGTTGAGCGATAACGGGCTGATGTACTGGCTGGCGGTTACGCTCAGCGTCTGCTTTTCTGTCTGACGATCGTTGTCGTCATAATCAAGGAAGCGGGCATAGCTCAGGAACTTTCGATCGGAGTAGCGGTAGCTGGCAAGCGTAAGCTGGCTGCCGGTGGTATCGAAACGCTTACTGTAATTAAAACGGTAGCTGTAACCCGTCTGGCTATCCTGGAAGGGGAGCTGACTGGTGGCCTGCGTGACGTCAAAAGAGAGGGCACCCAGATGCGCCATATTCTGCCCGATCCCGGCGGCAACGGAACGGTAATGATCCCCGTCGGCAAGCGTCCCGCCATAGAGCGAGGTGTTTGACAGTATACCCCATGAGAATTCACCGCTCATAAAACCGGTGTCTTCGACGTCATGCGAGGCGTCTTTACGCGCTTTACCCGCCGCCAGCTTGTAGCGAACCTGCCCTTTACGCGTTAAAAAAGGCACCGATTCCGCCGAGACCTGGAAGGTGCTGACGCGCCCGTCTTCCTCCGTCACTTTTACGTCCAGCGTCCCCTGAACGGACTGGTTAAGATCCTGAATAACAAAGGGGCCAGGCGGAACTTTACTTTGATAAATTACGCGATCGGACAGGCTGACCGTGACGGTCGCGTTGGTTTGCGCGATACCGGTAATTTGTGGCGCATAGCCACGCAGCGACCAGGGGAGCATGCGCTCATCGCTGATCAGGGAGGCGCCGGTATAGGTAAAAGCGTCAAAGATTGAGGACTGGAAGTCCGTTTCACCCAGCGTCAACTTAGCACCAAGTGAAGGAAGAGGGCGGAACATGTAGACGCGCGAAAAGCGTCCGTCATGATCCGAACCTGCATCGGTATGCGTTTGGCTGTACTGATAATCACTGCGCAGGCGCCATGCGCCCATATTCGCGCCCGCCGTGCCATAGGTGTTGGCGTTGTTGGTGCTGCTGCCGTCGCTGGGCTGATAGTGGCTGGCGAACAGGTTGTAATCCAGAATCACGCCCGGTACGCCATTGTCCCATGTTGCGGGTGGCATCCAGTCGGCGGCGCGGTACTGCAACCATGCCTGGGGTACGGTGACCTTCAGCGTCTGGGTCGCTTGTTCAAAATTAAAGGTGATATCCGGTCTGGAGGAAAAGTCGACGCATCCCTCTTTTTCGGGTAAGGCGTCGCGGACTTCCTCTTTCAGGGCAAACGTATCCGCCAGTTCAGGAGGAATACACACCTGTACCGTGTTATTTACCTCTTTCCAGCTAAGCTGCCAGCCGTTAGCCAGCGGTGTGTCGTTAATGGATACGGTAACAAAATAGCTGCCAGGGGTAACCGCTATTTCATTTTTAAAAAGGGAGAGGTCAACGCTGCTCCGCTGGTCTTTATCGATGGCATTGATATTAAACTCGGTGGCAGAGGCAATCTTCGTCATTAACAGGGACGCAATGATGATTTTAGATTGTAATTTATATGTCATCATCCTGTTACCAAAATAATATCACATACCGGCTGGCAAATAATGCCAGCCGGTTTTATCGTGATGCATTGCCTTATTTGTACATCAGCACATAGTTGGCAGTCGCTTCAACCTGACCCGCTGTGGCAGTTTTACCCTGAGCAACTTCCATTAATGCTTTGAAGTGCAGAGTCTGAGTGGTGGAACCCGCCAGCAGATCGACCGTTTGAGCCGAACCCAGGGTGATGTTGGCTTCGTTGTTGTCCAGCAGACGAACACCGACGTTCTGAGCACCGCTAGCATAGGTGTTGCTCATCAGGCTGGTGTCAGTAGCGTCAGTTGCTGCGCTGGTGAAGGTCACGTCAACTTTGGTCACTGGCGTATCCGTTTCGTCCGCCGGATCGTCAAGCTGGCAGTTCTCCAGATTGATATCAACCGGAACAGCGGTAGACTTTTTGTTAGCATTGATCACGGCAGTGGTAACTTCACCGAGGTCCACTTCTTTATCAACGCTGTCTGGTGCAATGCTGCACGGTGCATCAATGACCACGCCTTTGAATTTGATTTTGCCGGAACCCTGGTCATCAGCAAAAGCAGAACCCGAAACGATGGCAGCCATCGCAACCGCTAACAATACTTTTTTACCCATATACATGAAAATATCCTTTTTCAATTGAATTCATAATCTGAATATTAATTTTCAGAATGCTCGCAAAGTATAACGGGTTGAGGGAGGCTTTTACGATTAATGAGGCTTAAAGATATTTTTAGAGGAGGTTAATATATAATTTATTACTATCGTAACCGGTTAATATTTCATGCAGCAGCGGTTTTTTAAGCGCAATTTAATTGGGAAATATTGCGCTTAAAAATATCCATAAAAACTCTTGATTTTCCAATTGTAAATACAGAGCCGCAGACAGTGTAAAATGCAACGGCTGCGCTGGGGCGCATCAAAGAATTGCCCTCATCGATGAGGGCATCCGTGTCAGCCTATACCTGCCGTTTGCAGCAGAACCAGGCTTAACCCCATCACCGACATGCCGCACAGCACGCCGTAGCTGGGATTATTGTTAGGATCGATCTCTTTCGCCAGCGGCATCAGCTCATCTACGGAGAGCGCAACCATAATCCCGGCCACGGCAGCCATAATCGCCGCCATCACGACAGGGGAGACGAGGCTTCCAAGGATCAGCCACGCCAGCACGCCGCCGAGAATTTCGGCCATCCCGGAAATCCCCGCCCAGAAGACGGCTGTACGTTTTGAACCCGTTGCGGCATAAACCGGCCCGGCCACGGCAAGTCCTTCAGGAATATTGTGTAAGGCTACCGCCAGCGCGACACCAAATCCCATTTCCAGATTGCTGCTGGCCGTGACATACGTGGCGACACCTTCCGGGAAGTTGTGCAGGCTGATACCCAGCGTCAGCAGGATCGCCGTGCGCTTGATGTTGCCGGGGATTGGAGTAACGCTTTTTTGCATCAAATCCTGAGGGTGGGCGTGGGGCAGCATACGGTCGAGCGCAAAATAGCCCAGCAGGCCGACGATGAACATGCCGTAGCCCAGAACCGGAGACATGCCCTCGGTGTGAAGCGCTGCTGGCAGCATCTCCATCAGCGAGATAAGCAGCATGATGCCAGCGGCGAAGCCCAGCGAGAACGCCAGAAGACGATTAGACGGTTTTTGCCCGAGCACGCCGAGGAACGCACCGATAAAGGTCGCGGCACCCGCAAGCACGGTCAAAATTAAGGGTACTGACATGCACTCTCCTTAAGCGATATCTTACGTTCAAATTTCCTGATGATGATCTTCACGGTTATCTGCGTTTATCTTCACCTGAATGCGCGTAATGTAGAACCATCAAATTGACACCTTCTCTAAGGATACCACCATGTCTTCTTCTCGTATGCCTGCACTGTTTTTAGGCCACGGCAGCCCAATGAACGTTATGGAAGACAACGTTTATACCCGCGCCTGGCGTCATCTGGGGGAGACATTGCCGCGTCCGAAGGCGATTGTGGTGGTGTCTGCGCACTGGTTTACCCGTGGTACCGGCGTGACGGCCATGGAAGCGCCTAAAACCATTCATGATTTCGGCGGCTTCCCGCAGGCGCTGTATGATACGCATTATCCGGCTCCCGGCTCGCCTGCGCTGGCACAGCGGCTGGTAGAGTTGCTCGCACCTGTTCCAGTGGCGCTGGATAAAGAAGCCTGGGGCTTTGACCACGGCTCGTGGGGCGTACTGATTAAGATGTACCCTGATGCAGATATTCCGATGGTGCAGTTAAGCATCGACAGCACTAAACCGGCGGCCTGGCATCTGGAAATGGGCCGCAAACTGGCGACCCTGCGTGATGAGGGCATCATGCTGGTGGCAAGCGGCAACGTGGTGCATAACCTGCGTACGGCGCGCTGGCACGGTGAGGATACGCCATACCCGTGGGCGAGCGCTTTTAACGCCTACGTCAAAGCGAACCTGACCTGGCAAGGCCCGGTTGAGAAGCATCCGTTAGTGAACTATCTGGATCACGAAGGCGGTTCGCTCTCTAACCCGACGCCGGAACACTTCCTGCCGCTGCTGTATGTGTTAGGTGCATGGGACGGTCAGGAGCCGGTTACCATTCCGGTTGACGGCATTGAAATGGGCAGTTTGAGTATGCTGTCGGTGCAGGTGGGGTAAAAAACATGCCCGGTAAGCGTAGCGCCACCGGGCAAGTTTTATTCAACAAAAATATGCGGATAGAACCGTGACAGATCCTGCGTAATCAACGCGCGATCTTCGCGGATGCCGATCCCGGCAGGTTGATCGTTAATAAGCCAGCTGCCGATCAGCGTATAGCTGTCGCCAAACTTCGGCAGTTGATAAAACTCCTGGACGATCATCCCTTCTTCACCGTATGGACCTTCAACCGCTTCCAGCGTTTTACCGTTTTCGATAATGGAGACGTTCGCGCCTTCGCGGGAAAAGATAGGCTTAACGACGTATTTCTCCATCGGTGGGAACTCATCTTCGGCAAAGTAAGCTGGCAACAGGTTAGGGTGGTTCGGGAACATCTCCCACAGCATCGGCAGCAGGGCTTTATTGGAGATAATGCTCTTCCACGCCGGTTCCAGCCAGCGCACGCCCGCGTCTTCCAGCTTGGTGGAGAACATTTCACGCAGCATGTATTCCCACGGATAGAGCTTGAACAGGTTGCTGATCACCTGATCCTGCATATCCGTAAACTGACCTTTTTCCCCCAGGCCAATATCTTCGATATAGAGGAATTCAGTCGCCACTTCCGCTTCGGCTGCGCAGTCCTGCAGATACTGTACCGTGCCCCTGTCTTCTTCCGTGTCGCGACAGCAGGCAAGATGCAGCAGATTGAAGCCAAACTGCTCCCGCAGTTCGGCGAAACGCTCAATCAGCTTTTCCTGCAGGCTGTTGAACTGGTCGCTACCTTCCGGCAGGTTTCCGGCGTTCATCTGATCTTCCAGCCAAATCCACTGGAAGAATGCCGCTTCGTAAAGAGAGGTCGGCGTATCCGCGTTGTTTTCTAAAAGCTTCGGCTCACCCACGCCGTCCCACGCCAGATCGAGGCGAGAGTAAAGCGAAGGCTGATTCGTTTTCCACGACTGACGAACGAAACTCCAGGTGTGCTTCGGAATACGGAATTTAGTCATCAGCTCGTCGCTGTTGATGACTTTATCCACCACCTTCAGGCACATCTGGTGCAGCTCGGCCGTCACCTCTTCCAGTTTTTCCACCTGGTCGAGCGTCAGTTTATAGTAAGCATCTTCACACCAGTACGGCTCGCCGTACATGGTGTGGAAGTTAAAACCGTATTCAGTGGCTTTTTCGCGCCAGTCCGGGCGCTCGGTAATACCGACTCGTTCCATGATCAGCCGCCCATTGAGCGAGTGGAAGTGCCTGTTGCACTACGCTGCATGCTGGTCTGTTTCGCCACAGACTCACCGAACCCACCGCGGGTGATGGTGCTGGTGGTCGCAGGCTTCGGCGCCATCGCGGTTTTCGGGACGGTCACGGTGCGGCCCGGGGTCGCTGCGCCATAGCCTTTGCCGCTGGCATCGGTATATTGACCATAAGCCGGGCTGGCCGGGTTTTTCGAGCTAAACAGCGGTTGCTGCTGATAGCCCGCGCCGCCGCCCATCAGGCGGCCCATCATGTAGCCTGCCATTAATGGCATCCAGAAGCTGCCGCTGGACTGCGCCTGCGCCTGATTTTCCGGCGCAGTACCTGCCTGAGCTGGCGTCTGCTGACACTGTCCTTCACCAAATTCCGCCACGCAGTCTTCGCGTGAGGCGTATTTCGGCGCGGTGCGTTCCGCTTCTTTCAGGGCGTTGGTGTAGGCGGTTTTACATTCTGCTGCCTGGCCGGTTGCGGCGGAGCAGTCGTCCGCGTTTTGATACAGCGAAACCGTTTCGTCGTTTTTCTCACAGCCTGCCAGCATAAAGACCGCGGTTACTGCCAGCGCAACAGGGGTGAGATGACGTGCGTTCCAGCTTTTGCGGAACGACGCGTGATTGATCGTTTTTGTCCGTTTCATGTTTGTCTTCCAGGACCCAGTGGTAATAACGCTCAGGATAGTGGATGAGTGGTTGAAAATGAAGCGAAGAGGGGCGGAATCAGGGGGATCTTTACGTTGGCTTACGTTCGGGTGTGATTCAGCTGCGCCCTCTCCCGGTGAGAGAGGGCGTGATAACACTCTTAGTTACGGAACGGGTTAGAACCGCTGCTTGCAGGTGCCGTGCTACGCGCGGCCGCTGGCTGTGCGGCAGGGGCGCTGCCGTTAGCGTTGAAGTTATCAACGGCGGCAACCTGCTCCGGGTTCTCCGGCGCAACGCTGTCCGGAGAGGTGGAGACTGGCTTGCCCAGCGCGCTGTTCAGCATCTGCAGGTCTTGCTCGTTCAGCGTACCCAGAGCCTGCTTAATGTTCAGCTGGTTAATCAGGTACTGATAACGTGCGCTGGAGAGCTGCTGTTTCGCGTTGTACAGCGTGGTGGTCGCGTCGAGCACGTCAACGATAGTACGTGTACCGACCGAGTAACCCGCTTCCATCGCGTCCAGGGAGCTCTGTGCAGACACAACGGCCTGTTTATAGGCGTTGATGCTGCTGATAGACGCGTTCACGTTGTTGAAGGACGAACGCACGGTCTGCACCACGTTGCGGTGCGCGCTTTCCAGCTGCTCGCTCGCGCCAACAAAGTTGTACTGCGCCTGTTTCACCTGAGAGTTTACCTGACCGCCCTGGTACAGTGGCAGAGAGAAGCTCAGGCCCACTTTGTTCTGACCCATATTGCTGTCGTCATACTGGGCAGAATTGGTTTTAGAGCCGCTGTAGGTCGTGTCAGAAACGCCGGTGGACGCGCTCAGGCTCAGGGTTGGCAGATGGCCGTCCTGCGCCTGACGAATTTGCTCGCGGGCCAGGTCCTGGCTCAGACGCGCCTGCAGCAACGTCAGGTTGCGGTTTTCCGCCTCTTTCAGCAGGGCGTTAACGGCCTGCGGCTTATCCGTTTTGAAGCTGTCGACGTTCAGGGAAGCCAGCTCAGGATAGTAATTCCCGGTCACCTGGCGCAGGGATTCCAGCGCGTTGTCGAGGTTGTTACGCGCGGTCACTTCGTTGGCCAGCACGGTGTCGTACTGTGAACGGGCGTTCTGCACGTCGGTGATCGCCACCAGACCCACGTTGAAGCGCTGGGTGGTTTGATCCAACTGGCGGTAGATCGCCTGTTTCTGCGCTTCGGTGTAGGAGAGCGCATCAATGGCGCTCAGCACGTTGAAGTACGCGGTGGCAGTATTCAGGATCAGCGTTTGCTGGTCGGTCTGATAGGTCACATCCTGGATGCCCGCGCTCTTTTCCTGCAGGGTCAGGGCGCGCCATTTGGACATATCAAACAGCGTCTGTGTTAATTGCAGTGAGGCGCTGGTAGCATTGGAGTTAACGCCGTTAGCGTCGCGGAAACCGTTGCTGTAGGTATAATCTGCACCTAAACCTAACTGCGGCAGCAGTGGGCTACGCGCTTCGTTAATCTTTTCAAACGCAGCATCACGATCGGCCGCTGATTTACGTAAATCAGGGTTGCCCAGACGTGCCTGCTGGTAGACCTGTAACAGGTTTTCCGCCTGGCTCATTGCACTGAAGCCCGTCAGGCTCAGGCCGATAAGGATGGGGAGCAATTTCTTCATTTGCATTCCTTGTTGTGAAGCAGTATTAGCGCTGATCTAATTAAAAAATAATTGCCGATTCTAACAGAATCATCCACACCAAAAGGTTGGCGTTACGTGCCATCTGGCGGTAATTTGCACCAATCTACCATATAGCCTTACAAACGGCAGCCAAACAGCCTTGAAATTCATAATTTCATCACCATTGCTACCAGGACTCGACTCATGCAAAAACCAGAAAAGTTGCCCGTGACATTCGCCAAAAACGATGTAGAAATTATTGCACGAGAAACGCTTTATAGCGGTTTTTTTTCGATGGATCTTTACCGTTTCAGGCATCGCCTGTTCAACGGTGAAATGAGCGGCGAAATCAGACGTGAAATTTTTGAGCGCGGGCATGCGGCTGTCTTGCTACCCTTTGACCCAGTGCGTGACGAAGTCGTGCTGGTGGAGCAGATCCGCATTGCCGCGTATGACACCAGTGAAAGCCCGTGGCTGCTGGAGATGGTGGCCGGGATGATCGAAGAAGGCGAGTCGGTCGAGGACGTCGCCCGGCGCGAGGCGCTGGAAGAGGCCGGGCTGGTGGTAGGTCGCACAAAACCGGTGTTGAGCTATCTGGCGAGTCCGGGTGGCACCAGCGAACGCTTATCCATTATGGTGGGCGAAGTGGACGCCACGACCGCAGAAGGCATTCACGGTCTGGCTGATGAAAACGAAGATATTCGGGTTCATGTGGTGAGCCGGGAACAGGCTTATCAGTGGGTAGAAGAGGGGAAAATCGACAACGCAGCGTCTGTCATCGCCCTGCAATGGCTGCAGCTGCATTATCAGACATTACGAAACGAGTGGAAAAAATGAAGCGCTATACGCCTGACTTCCCAGAAATGATGCGCCTGTGCGAAACCAATTTCGCACAATTGCGCCGCCTGCTGCCGAGAAACGACGCACCCGGCGAAACGGTAAGCTATCAGGTGAGCAACGCGCAGTATCGGTTAACGATAACAGAATCAACGCGCTACACTACGCTGGTGGAAATAGAACAAACAGCGCCCAGCATCAGCTACTGGAGCCTGCCGTCAATGACGGTGCGTCTCTATCATGACGCGATGGTCGCTGAAGTGTGTTCAAGTCAGCAGATCTTTCGCTTCAAGGCGCGGTATGATTATCCGAATAAAAAGTTGCATCAACGCGACGAAAAGCATCAAATTAACCAGTTTTTAGCCGACTGGCTAAGATATTGTTTAGCACATGGAGCAATGGCGATTCCGGTTTGTTAGCGTCATAAACCTACCTAAGGACACCATTTGGAAAGCCTGTTGAACCTGACTGTTGCTGGTGGGGCGCCAGTCAGGATATTACAAATCACCGATACCCACCTTTTTGCCGAAAAGCATGAAACTTTGCTGGGGGTTAATACCTGGGAGAGTTATCAGGCGGTACTGAGCGCCATTCACGCTGAACATCGCGACTGCGACCTGATTGTCGCAACGGGCGATCTGGCGCAGGACCAGTCCTCCGCGGCCTACCAGCATTTTGCTGAAGGCATCGCGAGCTTTAGCGTGCCTTGCGTCTGGCTGCCCGGAAACCACGATTTCCAGCCCGCAATGTACAGCTCCCTTCAGGATGCGGGGATTTCTCCGGCGAAATGCGTATTTGCGGGTGAACAGTGGCAGATCCTGCTGCTGGACAGCCAGGTATTTGGCGTCCCGCACGGTGAATTAAGCGAGTTTCAACTCGATTGGCTGGAGACCAAACTGGCTGCCGAACCTGAACGTCATACGCTGCTGTTGCTCCATCATCATCCGCTGCCGGCGGGCTGCAGCTGGCTGGATCAGCACAGCCTGCGTAACTCCGCGGCGCTGGATAGCGTGCTGGCGAAATACCCGCGCGTGAAACACCTGCTGTGCGGACACATCCATCAGGAACAGGATCTCGACTGGAACGGACGCCGCATGCTGGCGACGCCGTCAACCTGTGTGCAGTTTAAGCCGCACTGCGCCAACTTTACGCTGGATACCATCGCGCCAGGCTGGCGCTGGCTGGAACTGCATGCCGACGGCACGCTGACCACGGAAGTCTGCCGTCTGGCAGGCGCAGAGTTCCGCCCGGATACCGCTTCAGAAGGCTACTGATGTCTACGCTCCTTTATCTGCACGGATTCAACAGCTCGCCGCGCTCCGCAAAAGCGACGCAGTTTCGCCAGTGGCTGAGCGAGCATCACCCCCACGTTGAGATGATTATCCCGCAGCTGCCGCCGTACCCGGCGGAGGCGGCGGAAATGCTCGAATCGATCGTGCTTGAACACGGCGGTGAATCCTTTGGCGTAGTCGGCTCATCGCTGGGCGGGTACTATGCCACCTGGCTCTCACAATGCTTTATGCTGCCCGCCGTTGTGGTTAATCCGGCGGTACGGCCATTTGAGCTGCTGAGGGACTTTCTTGGCGAAAACGAGAACCCCTACACCGGGCAGCAATATGTGCTAGAGTCACGCCATATTTACGATCTCAAAGTTATGCAGGTCGACCCGCTTGAAGCGCCGGATCTCATCTGGCTGCTGCAGCAGACGGGTGATGAAGTGCTGGATTACCGCCAGGCAGTGGCGTATTACGCCTCCTGCCGCCAGACTATAGAAGAGGGCGGAAACCATGCTTTCACGGGCTTTGAGGATCATTTCACCCAGATTGTCGATTTTCTTGGACTGCACAGCCACTGACAATCAATGCGAATTGCTAGTTTAAATCATGACGCAAACCTATAACGCTGATGCCATTGAGGTACTCACCGGGCTTGAGCCGGTTCGCCGCCGCCCGGGGATGTATACCGATACGACGCGCCCGAACCATCTGGGCCAGGAAGTTATTGATAACAGTGTGGACGAAGCGCTGGCGGGCCATGCCAAACGCGTTGACGTCATCCTGCACGCCGATCAGTCGCTGGAGGTCATCGACGACGGTCGCGGCATGCCGGTGGACATCCACCCGGAAGAGGGCGTGCCTGCCGTTGAGCTGATTCTCTGCCGACTGCACGCGGGCGGTAAGTTCTCCAACAAGAACTATCAGTTCTCCGGTGGTCTGCACGGCGTGGGGATTTCCGTGGTGAACGCCCTGTCCAAACGCGTGGAAGTGAACGTCCGTCGCGACGGCCAGGTCTACAACATCGCGTTTGAAAACGGCGAGAAGGTGCAGGATCTGCAGGTTGTCGGCACGTGCGCTAAACGCAACACCGGCACAAGCGTCCACTTCTGGCCTGACGAAAGCTTCTTCGACAGCCCGCGCTTTTCCGTTTCTCGCCTGACGCATCTGCTGAAAGCCAAAGCGGTACTGTGCCCGGGCGTGGAAATTACCTTTAAAGATCACGTCAACAACACCGAGCAGACCTGGTGCTATGCCGATGGCCTGAACGACTACCTGTGCGAAGCGGTAAACGGCCTGCCGACGCTGCCGGAAAAACCGTTTGTCGGTAACTTTAGCGGTGATACCGAAGCGGTGGACTGGGCGCTGCTGTGGCTGCCGGAAGGCGGCGAGCTGCTGACCGAAAGCTACGTCAACCTGATCCCAACCATGCTCGGCGGTACCCACGTCAACGGCCTGCGTCAGGGACTGCTGGACGCGATGCGTGAGTTCTGCGAATACCGCAACATTCTGCCGCGCGGCGTGAAGCTCTCGGCGGAAGATATCTGGGACCGCTGCGCCTACGTGCTCTCCGTGAAGATGCAGGATCCGCAGTTTGCCGGTCAGACCAAAGAACGTCTGTCATCGCGCCAGTGCGCGGCGTTCGTCTCCGGCGTGGTGAAAGATGCGTTTACCCTGTGGCTGAACCAGAACGTTCAGGCGGCTGAGATGCTGGCTGAAATGGCCATCTCCAGCGCCCAGCGTCGTCTGCGTGCCGCGAAGAAAGTGGTGCGTAAAAAGCTGACCAGCGGCCCTGCGCTGCCGGGCAAGCTGGCGGACTGCACCGCGCAGGATCTCAACCGCACCGAGCTGTTCCTCGTGGAAGGGGATTCGGCGGGTGGGTCGGCCAAACAGGCGCGCGATCGTGAATATCAGGCGATCATGCCACTCAAGGGTAAGATCCTGAACACCTGGGAAGTCTCTTCAGACGAAGTGCTGGCCTCGCAGGAAGTGCACGACATCTCCGTTGCGATCGGCATCGATCCGGACAGCGAGGATCTGAGCCAGCTGCGCTACGGCAAGATCTGCATTCTCGCGGATGCGGACTCCGATGGTCTGCACATCGCCACGCTGCTGTGCGCGCTGTTTGTGAAGCACTTCCGCACGCTGGTGAAAAACGGTCACGTCCACGTGGCGCTGCCGCCGCTCTACCGTATCGACCTCGGCAAAGAGGTGTACTACGCGCTGACGGAAGAAGAGAAGGCGGGCGTGCTGGAGCAGCTTAAGCGTAAGAAGGGCAAACCAAATGTGCAGCGCTTTAAAGGGCTGGGCGAAATGAACCCGATGCAGCTGCGCGAAACGACGCTGGATCCGAACACGCGCCGCCTGGTGCAGCTGACGATCAGCGACGAAGACGAACAGCAAACCAACGCCGTGATGGATATGCTCCTCGCCAAGAAACGTTCGGAAGACCGACGTAACTGGCTGCAGGAGAAAGGGGATATGGCGGATATTGAGGCCTGATGCCCTCACCCTAACCCTCTCCCACAGGGCTGAGGGAATGGATCGTAGGCCCGGTAAGCATTAGCGGCACCGGGCTTTTTTACATCAAAACTCCATCTTCACCGTAAACTGCACTTCGCGCGGGTCGCCAATCTGGTTGCCCAGGTTGTTGGTCGCAATCGACGACGTGTAGTAGGTCTTATCAAACAGGTTCTTCACGTTCACCTGCAGCGTCACCGGATACTGCAGCTTCATCTTATACGCCGCAAACGCATCTGCCACGAAATAGCCCGGCAGATAATAATCCGCGCCGTTGGTCGCCGAGCGGCGGCTAACGCCGTGCCCGCCACCGCCGAGCGTCAGGGTATTCCCGGCAAACGCATTATGAATATCGTACGTCAGGAAGAGTGAGCCGGTGTGGCGCGGCACGTTCGGCAGCGGTTTACCCGCGTAATCCGGGTCTTCAAGCACCTTCGCGTCGGTATAGCCGTAGCTGGCGATAATATTGGTGTTCTCGGTCAGTGACCCGGCAAGATCCACCTCCACGCCCTGGGAGCGCACGCGGCCCGCGGTTTTGGCGATGGTTTCACCTCCCACGCTTTCGTTGTACAGCACGTTGCGTTTGTGGATATCAAACAGCGCGATATTGGCGGTTATGCCGTCGAACAGATCGAACTTTGCCCCTACTTCGTACGCGTTTGAGGTTTCCGGCGGTAGGTCGCCAATATAGCTCGCAATGGACGACTGCGGCATAAACGTCTGCGAATAGTTGGCAAACAGCGAGACTGCTGGCGTCAGTTTGTAAACCAGCCCCAGCTTCGGCGTCCACTGCTCGTCGCGGCTGTCGGTATTGACGTTAAACGGACGACCTTTGCCCGCGTACTGGGTGTAATACTGGTAGCGCAGCCCGGCGACGGCGATCCATTTATCCGTCAGGTACAGGGCATCCTGGGCGTAGGCCGAGTAGCTCTCCTGCTTGAGCGTCTGGTCGCTGTCAGCGGCGGAGACGGTTGTACACTCGTCGAGTTTGCCGTAAACCGGATTATAGATATTGAAACCTTTAACGTTCTTACAGCGCATCATGTCCGTGCGCAGCAGATCGTAATTTTCATACGACACGCCGGTGAGGATCTCATTATAAAAGCCCGCGATATCCACGTTGCCCTGCAGATCCGCACGGGTGCTGTGCATGCGCTGGGTCGAGCCCTGGGTTGCATCCACCCGGCGGGTCAGGGTGCCGGTTTTTGAATCGTAGGCCATGACGCGGGCCTGGTTGTCGCTGTATTTATCCTGGCTGTAGCTGTAGTCGAACTTCGCGGTCCACTGGCTGTTGAGGCGGTATTCCGCGTTAAGCTGAGCGAGATCGGACTGCCCGTCGGTCACGTTAAACGGCTCGTCAAAGCGGGTTTTGCGATCGACGTCGACGGCCTTTTTAGTGTTGAGATCGAAGATCGTTCCGCGATCGAACGGCGTCTTATAGTCGCGATGCGAATAGAGCACGGTCACGGTGGCATCGTCGCCGAACCAGGTCAGCGACGGGGCGATAAACGTGCTGCGTTCGTTGCCGAAGTTGCGCCAGTAATCCTCGTCCTGATACTCGCCCGTGAGGCGATACGCCAGGCGCGTGCCCTCAATCGGACCGGTGACATCGATCTGTCCGGTGCCGCCGCCAAAGCTGGAAGAGGTGGCAGAAATCGAGCCACCGAAGATTTTCTCCGGGCGCTTCGTGACGACGTTAATCAGGCCGCCCGGATCGAGAATGCCGTACAGCGTTGAGGCCGGGCCTTTCAGCACCTCCACGCGTTCTGTTGCGGCGTTAAAGCTGCGCGGCAGCACGGTGCGCAGGCCGTTGGTCATGATCGAGCCGTCGCGGTTTGCGCCAAACCCGCGGCGCACAAAGGCATCCTGCGTACCGCCCAGGGTGTTGGTCTGCACCACGTTGCTGACGTTATAGAGCGCTTCATCCAGCGTGGTGGCGTGCTGATCCGCCAGCACCTTATCGCTGACGGTATTCACCACCTGCGGGATATCCAGCATCGGCATGTTGGTCAGCGTGGCGGTGGAGGTATTCAGCGGCTGGTAGCCGTTGGTGGCCTCCGCCGTAGCATTTGGATCGGCGGTGACGGTAAGCGTTTCGCCGTCTTTAGCCGTGGTGTCTGCTGCCTGCGACAGCGGCGCCATAAACAGCAGTGAAAAGAGCGCGCGCCCTTTTATCCCAGAGAGTGAAGGTGTGAACGTAGCCATTACAACTGTTATCCCAAAATATCCGTGAAGCACCTTCACGGAAGAACCTGTGAGTCATTGCCCTTTATGGTCTGCCCGTTAGCCAGAACTGGCATCGAACATGTAATTGAGAATCATTCAATCATGCGGAAATGTAGTAGTAAATGAAAAAAGCTAAAAATCGGCTACATCTCTGAAACGTAACGGAAAAGCGCAGTGGTAGCAGGTTAATCAATTGAAAAATAAGTCTTTATTGTTTTACCGGTCAGTGTAGTAACGCACCGTTATCCCTGGTTTTTTCAGGGTGTTTCTTCCCTTGACTACTACACGGCGCGGCCTCAAACTCTCAAAAGAGAATGATTTTTATTTATATTTGTTTCCCTTTTTTTATTACGTTGGCATGCACGTGGCTCACAACACGACAAAATCGGGTCTGGTTCTGGAGAATCTTTCTGCCGGTTATCAGAAAAAAATCATCGTTGATGATATTTCCCTTGCGATCCCCCAGCAGAAAATCACCGTTCTGGTGGGGGCGAACGGCTGCGGAAAATCCACGCTGCTGAGTACCATCGCGCGTTTGCTTCAGCCGCTTGGCGGCGCGGCGGTTCTCGACGGCAAGGCGATCCACGCGCAGCCGACGAAAGCCGTCGCCCGCCAGCTTGGCATCCTGCCACAGTCTCCGCTGCTGCCGGAAGGGTTAACCGTTTTTGAACTGGTCTCGCGCGGGCGTTTTCCCTGGCAGAACGTTATGCGCCAGTGGAGCGACGAGGACGAGCAGGCGGTGGAGGAGGCCCTGCGCCTGACCGGCACGGCCGAGTTTGCCCACATGCCCGTCGAAAGCCTGTCCGGCGGCCAGCGTCAGCGCTGCTGGATCGCCATGGCGCTGGCGCAGCAAACGCCCTATATCCTGCTGGATGAACCCACCACGTTCCTCGATCTCCGCTACCAGGTGGAGATCCTCGAACTGCTGCATACGCTGACGCGCGAGCACGGACGTACCGTGGTGGTGGTGCTGCACGATCTCAACTTCGCCGTGAGCTACGGCGATTCGCTGGTCTTTTTACGCCAGGGAAAAGTCGAGGGCGTACTGCATGAAGGGGACGCCTGCACGCCGGAGCTGATTAAAGCGGTGTTTGATGTCGACGTGCATATGTCCATCAATCCGCTGACCGGTAAACCGTTCTTTATGCCGTTTCGCCAGGTCGCAAAACAGCCATGATGCGCACCTCTCTGGCTTTCCTGATGTTCGCCCTGCTGCTTGCAACGGGCGCGATTGCCCATCTGGGGATCGGCGCCCGCTTTATCGCCCCGCAAACGGTGGTGGAGGCCATCCTCCACTTCGATCCGCGCAATTTCGACCATAACATCATCATCAAGCTCAGACTGCTGCGCCTCTGCGCTGCGATGGTGACGGGCGCCGCGCTCGGCGTGGCGGGCGTGCTGCTGCAATCCACGATCCGCAACCCGCTCGGCGAACCGCATATTCTGGGGCTCAACGCCGGGGCGGCGCTGGCGGTGGTGCTGACGAGCGCGCTGGGGATGACGCTGCCGTTTGGGCGCCCGCTGATTGCCGCCGCCGGAGCCGCGGCGCTGTTTCTGCTGGTGCTCACGTTCTCCTCGTCCGGACGCTCCGGGCTTACGCCGATGAAGGTCACGCTGTGCGGCGTGGCGATGTCGGCGTTTGCCTCGTCGATTACCGCCACGGTGCTCATCCTCGATGAACAGACGCTGCTCGCCATGCGCACCTGGCTGGCGGGGGATTTAGCGGGGGTCAGCGGTGAAACGATTGCCGCTGCCCTGTGGGTGGCTGGCGTGGGCTTTGCGCTGGCGCTCTGGCTGTCGCCCTCGCTCAACATGCTGGCGCTGGGCGACAGAATGGCGCAGGGGCTTGGCGTATCGCTGCTGAAAACCCGGCTGCTTGCCCTGATGGCCATCGCGCTGCTCTGCGGTGCGGCGGTCTCCCTCGCCGGGCCGATCGGCTTTATTGGGCTCGTGGTGCCTCAGCTCGTTCGCCGTCTGGTGTCGGTCGATCTGCGCGTGATGGTGCCGCTGTCCGCCCTGTGCGGGGCGCTGGTTCTGCTGCTGGCGGATATCGCTGCCCGCACGCTGTTTTCGCCCTGGGAGCTGGCAACCGGCATCATGACCGCGCTGGTTGGCGCCCCGGTCTTTATCTTCATGGCCTCGAGGATGTTTAAATGAACCGCGCCGGACTGCGTGCGCTACGCGTTGGCACCTTCTCGGCGCTGGTCCGCCCAAAGGCACTGGTATGTCTGGTCATCCTGACGCTGGCCGCCTGCCTGCTGACGGGGTTTGGCCTGACGCACGGCTCTCTGCCCATCCCCACTTCCGCCATCGGGCGCGCGCTGTTTTATCCAGAAACCCTGACGTCAGAGACGCGCTACATCGTGATGGATATCCGCTTGCCGCGCCTGCTGATGGCGGCGCTGTGCGGTGGGATGCTCGGCATGGCGGGGGCGGCAATGCAGTCCATTACCCGCAATGGCCTGGCCGATCCGGGGCTTATCGGGGTGAAAGAGGGCTGTAGCGCGGCGGTACTGCTGCTGATATTTCAGTTCCCGGCGCTGGGCCTGGCCTGGCGGCCGCTGGTTGGCATGGCCGGGGGGCTGCTCACCGCGCTGCTGGTGGTGGCCCTGGCGCGCGATATCTCACGTCCGCGATTCATCCTGATCGGCATCGGCGTGTCGTGGGTCTTTGCCGCCGTAATGGGCGTTTTTATGACCACGGCGGACGTGCGCGACGTGCAGACGACGATGCTATGGCTGGCGGGCAGCCTCCATGCGGCAAACTGGACGCTGGTCTGCATTGCCGCTGCCTGGGCGCTTCCGGCGTTTGCGCTGCTGCTGTTTACCGCCCGCGCTGCGGACGTGGCGCTGCTTGGTAACCACACCGCAGCGGGCCTTGGCGTGCGCACAAACCGGCTGGCGCTTCTAAGGGTTCTCGCCCCGGTAGTGCTGACGGCGGCCTGCGTCTCCTGCGTGGGCAGCATTGGTTTTGTCGGGCTGATTGCGCCGCACATGGCGCGCCTGCTGCTCCGCGGCGGGCAAACGGCGCTCCTGACGGGTAGCGCCGTGCTGGGGGCGCTGCTGGTGCTACTGGCGGATAACGTCGGGCGGCTGGCATTCCTCCCGCTGCAGCTGCCGGCGGGAATTGTGATTTCACTGATTGGCGGACCGTTTTTCCTGCTGCTGCTCTGGCAGCGTCGGGACAGATTTTAGGGGATTAACATGCGCATACTGTTTTCATTGCTGTTGCTGGTGGGGTTTGCGGCGAGCGCGACCAAGCCGACGCAGACGTTTACTGACGATCTGAACCGTAAGGTGGTGGTGCCGGTGCATCCGAAACGGATCGTCTCGCTACACGACCTGGACATTACTATTCCGCTGATTGAGCTTGGCGTACCGCCGGTGGCGAGCCATGGCCGCACCCGGCCGGACGGCAGCCATTTTCTGCGCTCCAGCGGCATGTTGACCGGCGTCGATTTCGATAATTCCGACATCAAGTTTATCGGCACTGCGGATATCGACATTGAAGCCATCGCCGCCGCAAAGCCTGACCTGATCATTACCGAGCCGACGCGAAATACCCCGGTGGAACAGCTGGAGAAAATTGCCCCGACGGTGAGTATCGATCATCTCGACGGCGGCGCGCCGGAGATCTACCGCAAGCTGGCGCAGCTGACGGGCACGCAGGCGCGGCTCAAGGTTCTGGAGCGGCGCTATCAGGAGCAAATTAAGGCGCTGAAAGCGACTATTGATACCCGCAAAGTGAGCGTGTCGGTGATTCAGGCCAATCAGGGGAAAATCAACGCCATGCACAGCTATCACTCGCTGGGCCGCGTGCTGCGTGATGCCGGGTTTACCTTCCCGCCGCTGATTGAGTCCATCCCGGAAGGGGGACGCATTGACGTCAGCGCCGAGCGGCTGCCGGAGCTGGATGCGGATTTCGTTTTCGCCACCTGGCGCGGGGATACGGGCGGCAAACCGCAGGATGAGCTGGCGGCGATGGATGCGGTGATGCCGGGCTGGTGTCAGTTCCTGAATGCCTGTCGGACCGGACATTATGTTCTGATCTCGCGTGAAGAGGCCATCTCGAACTCGTTCGCCTCGTTAGGGCTGATGGCCGCGCAGGTCCAGTCGCAGATTGCCGGACGTCCGCTGCCGGAGGCGTCACGATGAGCCGTAAAGTTGATCTCTTCGGTGACCGCCTCCGCTCCCGGTCGCACCAGCTCACGCCGCGCCTGCTGCAGGTGGCGCGCTATATCAATGAAAATCGTGAAGCGGTGATGGAGCAGACGGCAATGGAGATCGCGACGCTGCTCAAAACGTCGGACGCCACCGTCGTTCGCGCCATCCAGGCGCTGGGTTTCGCCGGGCTGCGCGATCTCAAGCAGACGCTGGAGCAGTGGTTTGGCCCGGTTGTGACCTCCAGCGAAAAGATCTCCACCACGGTGAATACGCTGACCAGCGACGTCAATGCGAGCATTGATTTCGTGTTGGAGGGGCATCAGCACACCTGTGAGGTGTTGTCTGAACCCCACAACCGCTTCGCGATGGCGCAGGCGGTCTCGCTGCTGGCGCAGGCGAGGCAGGTTGCCATATTTGGGATTGGCGCGTCCGGCATTCTGGCCGACTACACCGCCAGGCTGTTCAGCCGGATGGGGCTACCCGCCACGCCGCTTAACCGCACCGGAATAGGGCTGGCCGAGCAGTTGATAGGTCTCCAGCGCGGGGATGTGCTGATCATGATGGCGCAAAAATCCGCGCATCGGGAAGGGCAGACCACGCTGCGCGAAGCGAAACGGCTGGGGATCCCCACCATTTTGCTCACCAATGCCACCGACTCGCGATTCAGCAAAGAGGCCAGCGTGGTGATCCACGTTCCGCGCGGCGGCGAGAAGGGCAAAATCCCCCTCCACGGCACGGTGCTGCTGTGCCTGGAGATGATTGTTTTATCCGTCGCCTCCACCGAGCCGCAGCGCACCATCAAGTCGATGAAGCGCATCAACGAGCTTCACCGTGGGCTAAAGCCGGGCAAGAAAAGCAGTTGATTGTCTCCCTCTCCTTTGAAGGAGAGGGGCGGGTGAGGGTGTCATACCGCACGATGATTCTTCCGGTACTGCAGCGGCGTCTCGCCAATCCCCTTCTTAAATGCGCTGATAAACCAGGTCACGTCGGAAAATCCCACCCGCACGGCAATCTCCCGCACGCTCGCGTCACTGTGCAGCAGGCATTCGCACGCCTTACGCAGGCGGAGCGTGTTCAGGTAGTGGTGGATTTTCTCCCCCGTCTCCGCATGAAATTTTCGCGACACGTAGCTGCGCGATCTGCCCAGTTCCGCTGCCAGCGCGTCGAGGCGGAATTTCTCCTGATAATGCTCGTCCAGCCAGAACATCACCTGGCTGGCGATCCCCGTGCTGCTGCCCGGTGCGCCGGTACGATCGTCAGGCAACATAGCAAACAGGCTAATCAGCAGCCCGGCGATGCTTTCGCTGCTCATCGGCGGCGGATAACAGCTGAACAGATGATCGACATGGCTGTGGCAATGTGCCAGGTCAACCACCCACGCCTCTGAGCCGCGACGCGAGAGTTTCTCCAGCCGCTGCTGCGTGTGCGGAAAATCACGCAGGCACTTCAGCACCGCGTGGTGGTCGAGGTGAATAATCGTGCGGCGGTAAATCGCTTCCGCCTGTTCGTCCACCCTGACTTTATGCAGGGTAAATGGCGGAAAGAAAAACAGGCGTCCGGGGCGCATGGTGTAGTGACGGTTATCGACAATCGCGACGCCAAACCCTTCTTCCACATAGAGAATTTCAAGACACTGATGCCAGTGGTGGTAACGCACCGTGTTAGCAAACAGGCGGCTGAACGACGCTACGGTGTCGTTTAAGGTAATGAGCTCAAGACGATCGGTTATGGGCGCGTCATGCATAGTGCAATAAAACTCAACTTTTCCCCGTCAGAAGAGATTTATAAACCACCTTTTTAAATTTTATCAACCGCAGGTTTATCGAACGTTCTCACCTGTGACGTGGCTAACATTTCTCCACCTTAAGCATTCACTATGCTTGGCCGCAGTTGATGACGAGGGTGGAACTATGCGGGCGGAAAGCGAAGAAAAATCAAATCTGTTGTCTTCACGCCAGGACGTCGTGGCGTCTCTGAATACCTTACTTGGCGCGCTGGATAAGCAGTTTCCGGTAAATCATTCGCGGTTCTCGCTGGGTGATACCTGCGCGCACTACGCGACGGATATCGCGCAGATGGAGGGGCTCTCCCGCGCGCTATGGGGGCTGTTTCCGCTGTTGGCTTCGGGCGATGCTTCGCCGTTTAGCGAGAAGTACATGCAGGCCATCAGGATCGGCACCGATCCGCAAAGCCCGGGCTACTGGGGCGAAACCGATCCGTACGATCAGCGTCTGGTCGAGATGGCATCCTACGGTCTGGGGCTTTCCCTGCTGGGGAATAAACTCACCGATTGCTTCAGCGAGCGCGAGGTGATGAACCTGCGCGCGTGGCTGAATCAGATTGCCGACGCGCAGATGCCCGACAGCAACTGGAACTACTTTGCCATTATGGTCCAGCTGGGCTTCAAACGCGCCGGGCTGCCGTACGATCAGGCCGCCATCGACCATCGGTTTGCGCTGATGGAGGCCTATTACCTGGGTGACGGCTGGTATTCCGACGGCGCGGGTCGCCCGAAAGATTATTACATCTCCATGGCGTTCCACTTCTACGGCCTGATTTACGCCACTTTAAGCGGCGACGAGGCGAGGGCAGAAGTGCTGCGCGAGCGCTCGCGTCTGTTTGCGGAGGACTTTATCTACTGGTCCGCCGCGGACGGCGCGTCGGTACCGTTTGGCCGCAGCCTGACCTACCGCTTTGCGATGGTCGCCTTCTGGAGCGCGGTTGCCTTCTCTGAACTTGACGTGTTCACGCCGGGTATTGTGAAGGGCATTATCCTGCGCCATCTCCGCTGGTGGCAGCAGCGGACAATTACCGACCGGGACGGCATTCTGACCCTCGGTTTTGCCTGTCCGAACCTCGCCATGTGTGAGGACTATAACTCTCCCGGCTCGCCCTACTGGGCGCTAAAAAGCTACCTGATTCTGGCGCTGCCGGAGACGCATCCGTTCTGGCAGGCAGAAGAACAGCCGCTGCCCGCGCTGGCGGAGAAGCACGTAATCCCGCGCGCGCAGCAGATCCTGATGCATTCGACGAACTCTCAGCACGTCACCATGCTCACCGCCGGTCAGCTGGAGCTGAACAACTACGTCAACACCGAAGCGAAATACACCAAATTTGCCTACTCCAGCCGCTTTGGCTTCACCATTGAGCGCGGGCGCTTTGGCCTGAAGCATGCGGCCTGTGATTCCATGCTGCTGCTGGCGGACGGGGATAACTATTTCCGCGGCCGTCGCGAGTGCGCCGCGGTGCGGGTGGATGAAAACTACATCTATTCACGCTGGTCGCCGTGGCACGACGTGCACATTGAGACCTGGCAAATCCCCTTCGGCGAGTGGCATTTGCGGCTGCACCGCATCAACAGCGCGCGCACGCTGCAAACGGCGGAGGGCGGTTTCGCCGTGATGAAAACGGAGCACCAGATCCGCGCGCGCGGCAGCTATCTGGCGGCAGAGAACGGCAGCAGTGCGATTGTCGATCTGTCGCCTTTCATTGAACGCACCCCGGACAGCATCGTCACGCCGCCGAACAGCAGCATCATGTTCCCGGAATGCGCCTCCATTCCGCTGTTAAAAACCGATCTCCAACCGGGAGAGTGCTGGCTCTGCTGTGCCGTCATTGCCAGTGAGAAACAGAACGTTGCGGCCGCGCCGCAGCTGGATATGAACCATAACCGGGTCGTAATCCGCGACCCTGGAGGCGAACGTCTGCTGTCGTTCACGTTATAAAAATTCTGACCCTACACCTTGGCGAGGATGGTATGAAAAATACATCGACAACCAACAGAACCGAATATTACAAAATCAGCAGCTTTATTTTTCTCTATTTCTTTACCTGGTCCGCGAGTATTGGCCTGCTGGCGATCTGGCTGGGTCAAAAAGCGAATCTCAGCGGGACGGTAATTGGAACCGTGTTCGCGGTGAACGGAATATTTTCCGTTATTCTCAAACCCATCTACGGCTATATTCTCGATAAAATCGGCATGAGCAAATACCTGCTCTATTTTGTGGTCGCCATGTCGGCCCTGATGGCGCCGTTTTTTATTTACGTCTATCAGCCGCTGTTAATGTCCAGCACCTTGCTGGGGATTATTATCGGCGCGCTCTATTTAAGCTTTGCCTGGTATGCGGGCGTGGCGGCGTGTGAATCTTATTCCGACCGCTTCAGCCGCTTAAACGGCATGGAGTTCGGGCAAATTCGTATGTGGGGCTCGCTCGGCTGGGCGGTGGCATCGTCCTTCTCCGGCCTGCTGTTCAACCTCTCACCGACCTATAACTTCATTATGGGCAGCGTGACGTCGATCGTGATGCTGGTTGTCCTGCTCAGCCTGAAAGTGAACACTAACTCCGTTCATGCCGATGCGGTACTGACCAAAGAGAAAATCGCCCCGGCAGATGTGTACGCCCTGCTGCGTAACCGTAAATTCTGGGCTTTTTGCCTGTACGTGGCGGGCGTGGCGTGGATGATGT
This sequence comes from Enterobacter sp. 04-C-12-SI-ECC, assembly GCF_047530715.1. NCBI lineage: Bacteria > Pseudomonadati > Pseudomonadota > Gammaproteobacteria > Enterobacterales > Enterobacteriaceae > Enterobacter > Enterobacter sp. 04-C-12-SI-ECC. Next base: position 21,863 of record NZ_JBLKDI010000024.1, on the reverse strand, counting down.
TTATCGCCGAGCAGCAGTTCTCGCGCTATTTCGTCACCTTCTTTGACGATATTCATGAGGGCAACGCGGTGTTTGGTTATCTCGGCACCGTGCAGTCGGGCATAGAATTCGTCATGTATATGGTTGTCCCGCTGTTCGTTAACTTTATTGGCGCCAGGCGCGGGCTATTAATTGTCGGGCTGATCGTCGGGGCGCGTTTGATTATTTCCGGGATGTGCGACTCGCATCTGTTAATTTCCGTGCTCAAGCCGCTATACGGTATAGAAATTTGCCTGCTGCTGGTGTCGGTCTTTAAATATATAGCGGAGCATTTCGACAAGCGCGTGAACGCCACCATGTATTTACTGGGCTATCAGGCGATGCTGTACGTGGGGAACGTGGTGGTTTCCTCGCCTGCCGGATATATGTATGACCTCATCGGCTTTGAACAGACCTATATCATCATGGGGGCGACGGCGCTGATCTTTACCTTTATTTCTGCCTTTACGTTATCCGCCTGCCAGAGCAAATGGCGCGGCCCCCGCCCGCTGAACGTAGCAGAACCTTCATCACGCTGACCACAAGGAACCGAAATATGTTAAGTCGTATCAGAGAGGAACGCCTGTCTGCCATTCCTGCTCCCGTAGACTCGCGCCTGTTTAGCGATGAACTGATCTCTGCGCGTAGCCACGTCCTCGAGCTGATTAGCCGTCATTTAACGGCATTCGGAGAGCAGTTCCCGGCGGAAACCTGCCGGAACGGTTATTACCCGCTGACCGACAACGTAGAGTGGACAACCAGCTTCTGGACCGGCCAGCTGTGGCTGGCGTGGGAGATGAGCGGCGAGGAGAAATTCCGCTCGATGGCGGAAAAACACGTGCGCTCCTTCGGCCTGCGCATCGCCGGGCGCAGCGACACCAACACTCACGATCTGGGCTTCCTGTACACGCTCTCCTGCGTGGCGGCCTGGCGACTCACCGGCAGCCGCGAGGCGCGCGGTTTCTCCCTGCTGGCGGCTGAAGCCCTGCTGGAGCGCTTTCATGAGAAGGCGAAAATCATTCAGGCGTGGGGCGATCTTTCAGACCCGGAGCAGGCCGGACGGATGATCATCGACTGCAACATGAACCTGCCGCTGCTCTACTGGGCGACGGAGCAGACGGGGGATCCGCGCTTTGCTGACGCCGCAAAAGCGCACGTCATGCAGGCGGCGAGGTATCTCATCCGCGACGATGCCTCGACGTTCCACACCTATTATATGGACGTACAAACCGGCGCGCCGCGCTACGGCAACACCCAGCAGGGCTATGCCGATGACTCCTGCTGGTCGCGCGGGCAGGCGTGGGGGATTTACGGCTTCCTGCTGAGCTATATCTATACCGGCGACGAGACGATGGTCGCCCTGTCGAAGCGGCTGGCGAACTACTTCCTCAACCGCCTCCCGGAAGACTACGTCTGCCACTGGGATCTGGCGCTGGTGGGGACCGACGCGCTGCGCGATTCGTCCTCGGCGGCGATTGCGGTGTGCGGGCTGCTGGAGCTGGTGAAGCACCTGCCCGTGACGGATCCGGACCGGGAGCGTTATCTGGAATGGGCCAAAGGCATTATGTCGTCACTGACGAAGCACTACCTGATGGGCAAAGAGGAGAAGGGCACCGGGTTGCTGAAGCACTCGGTCTATCACCTGGCGAGCAACAAAGGGGTGGACGAGTGTGCGAGCTGGGGAGATTACTTCTACGTGGAGGCGCTGGTGCGCTTTACGCAGAGCTGGAAACTGTACTGGTAAAAACGGTCGGGGGGCGCCCCCCCGACTCGCGGATCACGCTTTAGGAATACGCAGCGTCTGGCCGGGGTAGATTTTATCCGGGCTGGAGAGCATCGGGCGGTTAGCCTCAAAAATCTTGTTGTACTGGTTGGCATCGCCGTACACGGTTTTGGAGATAGCGCTCAGGGTGTCGCCGGATTTTACCGTGTAGTAGGTGGCTTCATCTTTGGCATCGGTCGTGGTGATGTTGTTCTCCACCTCGCTGACGCCCGCGATGTTGCCGACGGCGACCTGGATTTTTTCTTTCTGCTCCTGGGTCAGCCCGTCACCCGTCACGCTGGCCTTGCCGTCGGTAACGTTAACCTGAACTTTGTCTGAACCGGGAATGTTGAGTTTCTTGAGGTGCTCGGTGATTTTGTCGCTCTGACCTTTGTGGTCGGTCAGGTTATCCCATAGCTTTTCGCCTGCTTCTTTCACGAAGTTAAAAAGACCCATTCCATCCTCCTGTTAATCATGAAGTCAGAATAAGCATAGCAGGTCAGAGAGAATTCCCTCCCCGGAAGGAGAGGGAAGGCAGGTTTTAAACCCCTTGCTCCAGAATACGGATGTGGGTCTCCAGCACGTCACCCTTCACCGCATCGCTCCACGCTTTCATGTGCGCGGTCTGCAGGTGTGCTTCAAGGTGCGCGACAGTTTCCCACTGCTCAACCATGATAATGGAGTCTGGCGCAGTGGCCTGGAAGCTTGCGTCGGTAGCGGCGTCCACCATCGGCGCGTAGCCGTGGCAGCCTTCTTCTTTCAGTACGGTTGGGATGATTTTCGCGAACTGATCCAGCACCGCCTGGCGGTGATGTTGACCTGGACGAGTACGGATTTCTGCGATTACTGTAAGCATGGTTACTACTCCTTTAATTCCAGGCTACCAGTTAAGCAAAAATTTTCGCGAGATGCTTGCGATATTCTGCGATATAGCTCGGGACGTCAGGCATTTTAATCACGTCGTTGACGATAAAGGTCGGCAGCGGATCCATCCCCAGGAACTGGTTCGCCTTGTGGAACGGCAGATACGCGCCGTCTACGCCCACGCCTTCGAAGAACTGATCTTTTTCGGTGAAGGCTTCCAGAGGGGCGTTCCAGGTCAGGGAGAGCATATATTTTTTGCCCTGAATCAGACCGCCGGAGCCGTATTTTTTAGAGGCGTCTGAGCGGGTGCGTCCGTCGCTGGCATACAGCGAACCGTGACCTTCGGTGAAGACGTCGTCCATGTATTTTTTCACGGTCCACGGCGCGCCCATCCACCAGCCCGGCATCTGCCAGACAACCACATCGGCCCACAGGAAGTTCTGCACTTCGGCCTTCACGTCATAGTTGCTGTCCGCGCGCACGACCTTAACATCATGCCCGGCGTCGCGCAGGAAACCGTCCGCGACCTCGGTCAGGGTGTCATTCAGCTGGCCTTTAGAGTGCGCGAACTCTTTCGCGCCGTTGATAATCAGAATATTGCTCATTATTTGTCCTCGGTGATGAGAGTATGCCGGGTATTCTACGCGCGAGGACGGAGCGGAAAAATAAGCAAAATGTGCAAAGTCTTTTGCGCTAAATGCAATAATCCCTTACCAGTTAACCTTTACTTCAAAGCCGCCTTCTGGCGCATTGCCCAGCGAGACGCGCATGCCGTGCAGCGCGGCAATGCGTTTCACAATGGATAGCCCCAGCCCGCTGCCCGTGGCGTCCTGACCCGGTGGACGATAAAAGCGCTCGCCGAGACGCGCCAGCGCATCGGGCGAAATGCCCGGGCCATTGTCGCGCACGGTAACGCTACGGGTGTTCAGCGTCACGTCTACCACGCTGCCGCGCGGGCTGTAGCGGGTGGCGTTATCCAGCAGGTTGCGCGCCAGCAGGCTCAGAAGCAGCTGCTGACCCGTTCGGGTCACCTCCGGCGCGTTGATGTGCAGGCGAATATCAATACCCGCCTGCTGTGCAGAAGGATAAATATCCATTACCGCAGACTGCAGCAGGTCGGCCATCGCTATCTGTTCTACGCCGTCCAGGCTGTCCAGCGAGTCCAGGCGCGACAGGGTGAGGAGCTGATCCACCAGCCGGGAGGCGCGGTCGATACCCGCGTGCAGCTGCGCCAGCGCTTTTTCCTGCGCCTGCGGATCGTCCTGAGAAAGCTGCGCCACGTCGGTTTGCACCTTCAGCGCCGCCAGCGGGCTGCGCAGCTCGTGGGCGGCGTCGGAGGTAAAGCGGCGCTCGCGGGTCATCATCTCCTGGGTACGGGTAAAAAGATGGTTCAGCGAGTCGAGCAGGGGGCGCACTTCTGCCGGCACGCCCTGAGTGGGCAGGGCGTCGGTGGCGTCCGGCGAGCGGGAACGCAGGGTCTGGGCCAGCTTTTTCAGGGGCTTCAGCTCCCGGCTCAGCAGGACAATAAGCAACAGCAGCATCACCGGCAGCGCCACCAGCCACGGCGTCAGCTGCGAGCTGACCACGTCCAGCGCCATATCCTGCCGGTACTCCCACTCCTGGCCGACAACGACACGGTATTTTCCGTCTGGCGACGTCAGCCATAAAAAGCGCCATTCATCGTTGTCATCCTGAAGCCGTCCGTCATCAAAGCCGTCACGACGATAGTGATACGGGATATCGCGCCCGTTTTCGCCGTCGTTAAGGATCATCGTGCCGTCTGAAGCGTAAATAGCGAAGGCCAGCGCGTCATCGTCCAGATGCCCGTGTTTGGCCTTTTTCGGCACCTCGCGCATGCGCTCCGGCGCGCGGATCTCGTCCAGATCCATCGTCAGCAGCCGTTTGGCAAACAGCATCTGCTGGGTGTCGAACAGCTTATCGAGCTTGTGGGTGGTCTGCTGCCACGCCACCAGGCTGGCGGCAAACCAGGCCGTCAGAGACAGCGCTAAAAAGAGGAGCGTCAGGCGCAGCTTCAGGCTCAGCTTCATGCGTCACCCAGGGTGTAGCCGATGCCGTGCACGGTGCGGATAAACTCGCTCCCGAGCTTGCGGCGTAAATGATGAACATGGACTTCGACGGCGTTGCTGGAGACGTCATCGTCCCAGGTATAAAGCTTTTCCTCGATCAGCTTGCGCGGCAGCACCCGGCCCGCGTTGCGCATCAGCAGCTCCAGCAGGGCGAACTCTTTGGGTTTAAGCGTCAGCGTTTCGCCCTCCAGCGTGGCGACGAGGCTTGCCGGATCGAGCGTCACCTTGCCGTGGCGCAGCTCGCTGCGGGTCTGACCGTGGCTGCGGCGCACCAGCGCTTCCAGGCGGGCGGCCACTTCTATCAGCGCGAACGGCTTACAGAGATAATCGTCCGCACCGAGGCGCAGCCCTTCAACGCGCTGGTTCAGCGCATCCCGCGCGGTCAGGATCAGTACCGGCTCGCTGCGGCCGCTTTCGCGCCAGGCGCGCAGGATCTCCAGACCGTCAATTCCCGGTAGGGTCAGGTCAAGCACCACGGCATCATAGGGCGCAGAGGCGAGCGCGGCCTGCCCGGTTTTCCCCTCGGTAAACCAGTCCACGCTAAAGCCCAGTTTGCTTAAGCCTGCTTTGATGCCATCGCCGATTAACCTGTCGTCTTCTACCAGTAAAATGCGCATGTTCCCTCCTTGATGCCGTCAGTAAACCCTCTGCAAGCGCCTGCTGTACAGTAAAAATAAATAAATTTTCCCCTTAAGAAGTTGTTAAGGTTTACCCTGTTTAATGGACTGCGAAACGACATTAAAGGGAGAGATGAAGATGAAAAAATTCGCTGCAATTGCTGCCATCATGATGATGACCACCGCGCCGGTCTTTGCTGCACAGGGCGGCTTTACTGGCCCATCTGCGACACAGACCCAGACGCAAACCCAGCAGGGCGGTTTTGTCGATAACAACGCCAACCTCACCACCGCGGCTAAAGTGAAAGATCTGAAGGACGATGCCTGGGTGAAGCTGCGCGGGAACATTACCGAGCGCCTGTCCGATGACCGCTACACCTTCCGCGACGAGTCGGGCACGGTGGTGGTTGAGATTGACCACAAGCGCTGGAACGGCGTGACCGTCACCCCGCAGGATAAAGTAGAACTGCAGGGTAAAGTCGACAAAGACTGGAACGAGTTTGAAATCGACGTGAAGCAGGTTATCAAGCTGAACAAATAACCCGAAAAGGGCCGCTTATGCGGCCCTTTTTCTTTGTGACTCAATTCGTCAGATGAGGTAGTATCTGCGGCAATATTGCCTGAAACCCTTCGGTTTCTGAGTTGAGGAATCACACGTAATGAGCGATATGGCAGAGCGCCTCGCGCTACATGAATTCACGGAAAACGCCTACCTGAACTACTCCATGTACGTCATCATGGACAGGGCGTTGCCGTTTATCGGGGATGGCCTGAAGCCCGTTCAGCGCCGCATCGTCTATGCGATGTCCGAACTGGGGCTGAACGCCACCGCCAAGTTCAAGAAATCCGCCCGTACCGTCGGTGACGTACTGGGTAAATACCATCCGCACGGCGACAGCGCCTGCTATGAAGCGATGGTGCTGATGGCCCAGCCGTTCTCTTACCGATATCCGCTGGTGGACGGGCAGGGGAACTGGGGTGCGCCGGACGATCCGAAATCCTTCGCAGCGATGCGTTATACCGAATCCCGCCTGTCCAAATACGCCGAAGTGCTGCTGGGCGAGCTGGGTCAGGGAACCGTTGACTGGGTGCCAAACTTCGACGGTACGCTGCAGGAGCCGAAGATGCTGCCTGCGCGTCTGCCGAACATCCTGCTGAACGGCACCACCGGGATTGCGGTCGGTATGGCGACGGACATTCCGCCGCACAACCTGCGTGAAGTGGCGAAAGCCGCCATCACCCTGATTGAGCAGCCGAAAGCCACGCTCGACGACCTGCTGGATATCGTGCAGGGTCCGGATTTCCCGACCGAAGCCGAGATCATCACCTCGCGTGCAGAAATCCGCAAAATCTACCAGAACGGTCGCGGCTCCGTGCGCATGCGCGCGGTGTGGAATAAAGAGGACGGCGCCGTGGTGATCACCGCGCTGCCGCACCAGGTTTCCGGTGCCAAAGTGCTGGAGCAGATCGCCTCCCAGATGCGCAATAAAAAGCTGCCGATGGTGGACGATCTGCGCGACGAATCCGACCACGAGAACCCGACTCGTCTGGTGATCGTGCCGCGCTCTAACCGCGTGGACATGGAGCAGGTGATGAACCACCTGTTCGCCACTACCGATCTGGAAAAAAGCTACCGCATCAACCTGAATATGATTGGTCTGGACGGTCGTCCGGCGGTGAAAAACCTGCTGGAGATCCTCAGCGAGTGGCTGACGTTCCGCCGCGATACGGTGCGCCGTCGTCTGAACCATCGTCTGGAGAAAGTGCTTAAGCGCCTGCATATCCTCGAAGGTTTGCTGGTGGCGTTCCTCAATATCGATGAAGTGATTGAGATCATCCGTACCGAGGACGAGCCGAAGCCCGCGCTGATGTCGCGCTTCGGCATCAGCGAAACCCAGGCCGAAGCGATCCTCGAACTGAAGCTGCGCCATCTCGCTAAGCTGGAAGAGATGAAGATCCGCGGCGAGCAAAGCGAGCTGGAAAAAGAGCGCGATCAGCTGCAGGCGATCCTCGCCTCCGAGCGCAAGATGAACACCCTGCTGAAGAAAGAGCTGCAGGCGGATGCCGATGCCTTCGGCGACGACCGTCGTTCTCCGCTGCACGAGCGCGAAGAAGCGAAGGCGATGAACGAGCACGACATGCAGCCGTCCGAGCCGGTGACCATTGTCCTGTCGCAGAGCGGCTGGGTGCGCAGCGCCAAAGGCCACGATATCGACGCGCCGGGTCTGAGCTACAAAGCGGGCGACAGCTTTAAGGCGGCGGTGAAAGGCAAGAGCAACCAGCCGGTGGCGTTTATCGACTCCACGGGCCGCAGCTACGCTATCGACCCGATCACGCTGCCTTCCGCGCGCGGCCAGGGCGAACCGCTCACCGGTAAGCTGACGCTGCCGCCGGGCGCAACGGTTGACCACATGCTGATGGAGGCCGACGACCAGAAGCTGCTGATGGCGTCCGATGCGGGCTACGGCTTTATCTGTACCTTTAACGACCTCGTGTCGCGTAACCGTGCCGGTAAAGCGCTGATCAGCCTGCCGGACAATGCCCGCGTGATGACACCGCTGGTGATTGAGAACGAGAGCGACATGCTGCTGGCGATCACCTCTGCCGGACGCATGCTGATGTTCCCGGTCAGCGACCTGCCGGAGCTGTCGAAAGGTAAGGGCAACAAGATCATCAACATCCCGTCGGCGGAAGCCGCGAAAGGTGAAGATGGCCTGGCGCACCTCTTCCTGCTGCCGCCGCAGAGCACGCTGACCATCCACGTTGGCAAGCGTAAAATCAAGCTTCGCCCGGAAGAGCTGCAGAAAGTGGTGGGCGAGCGCGGTCGCCGCGGTTCGCTGATGCGCGGCCTGCAGCGTATCGACCGCGTGGAGATTGATTCGCCTGCGCGCAGCAGCGCGGGCGACAGCGAAGAGTAATGTCATGACACCCCCTCTGTCCGGAGGGGGTATTTCAATAAAATTTCCCGTAAAATCGTTGTTAATTCGTGCGTTGCGATTAACAATACGCGCTCGTAATAAAGTCCTTACCTGGCCACAGGTGAAGTATAATTGTCAGCTGTCAGGGCTTCAGAGGTCGCTATGCTATACATTGTTCGTCTTATTCTTACCGTTATTTACTGCATTCTGGTCTGTATTTTCGGCTCTATTTACTGCCTGTTCAGCCCGCGTAATCCGAAGCATGTTGCCACCTTTGGCCATATGTTCGGTCGCCTTGCGCCGCTGTTTGGTCTGAAGGTTGAAAAACGCCTGCCTGAAGGAGCGGAGAACTTCGGTAACGCCATCTATATCGCCAACCATCAGAACAACTACGATATGGTGACGGCCTCCAATATTGTTCTGCCTCCGACCGTGACGGTGGGGAAAAAAAGCCTGCTGTGGATCCCGTTTTTTGGCCAGCTGTACTGGCTGACCGGTAACCTGCTGATCGACCGTAACAACCGTGCAAAAGCGCACGGCACGATTGCAGAAGTGGTGAATCATTTTAAAAAGCGCCGGATCTCAATCTGGATGTTCCCGGAAGGGACGCGTAGCCGCGGTCGCGGCCTGCTGCCGTTTAAAACCGGCGCGTTTCATGCCGCAATTGCGGCAGGTGTTCCAATTATTCCCGTGTGCGTTTCCAATACTTCTAATAAGATTAATCTTAACCGCCTGAATAATGGTCTGGTGATTGTCGAAATGCTGCCACCCGTCGATACCAGCAAATACGGTAAAGACCAGGTGCGCGAACTGGCAGCACACTGCCGCGAGCTAATGGCTCAGCATATTGCGCTGCTGGATAAAGAAGTCGCAGAAAGAGAAGCCGCCGGTAAGGTTTAATTCGGCGTTAAAGGGAAAAAGAATTCCCGCGTTGTTAGTCGTTTCAGATGGAGCTTATATGTCACTCAGTCGGCGTCAGTTTATTCAGGCTTCGGGGATTGCCCTTTGTGCGGGTGCGATGCCGCTGACAGCCAGCGCCGCCGGGCAGCAGCAGCCGCTGCCCATTCCGCCGTTGATTGAATCCCGTCGCGGGCAGCCGCTTTTCCTCACGCTTCAGCGCAGCCACTGGTCCTTTACCCAGGGCACGCGCGCGCCGGTGTGGGGCATTAACGGGCGCTACCTCGGGCCGACCATCCGCGTGTGGAACGGCGATGACGTTAAGCTCATTTACAGCAACCGTACGGCGGAAAATGTCGCCATGACCATCAGCGGCTTACAGGTTCCTGGCCCTTTGATTGGCGGCGCGGCGCGAATGATGTCCCCCAACGCCGACTGGGCGCCCGTCCTGCCGATTCGCCAGAGCGCGGCAACCCTGTGGTATCACGCCAATACCCCTAACCGTACGGCGCAGCAGGTCTATAACGGTCTGGCCGGCATGTGGCTGGTGGAAGATGAGGTCAGTAAATCTCTGCCGATCCCGAACCACTACGGCGTGGACGATTTCCCGGTCATTATTCAGGACAAACGTCTGGATAACTTCGGTACGCCGGAGTACAGCGAGCCGGGCAGCGGTGGCTTTGTCGGCGATACCTTGCTGGTTAACGGCGCGCAGAGCCCGTACGTGGAAGTGTCCCGCGGCTGGGTGCGCCTGCGCCTGCTCAACGCCTCTAACTCGCGCCGCTATCAGCTGCAGATGAGCGATGGCCGCCCGCTGCACGTGATCTCCGGTGACCAGGGCTTCTTGCCCGCGCCGGTCTCCGTTAAACAGCTGGCGCTGGCGCCGGGTGAACGTCGTGAAATTCTGGTGGATATGACCAACGGGGACGAAGTCTCCGTCACCTGTGGTGAAGCCGCGAGCATCGTTGACCGTATTCGCGGGTTCTTTGAGCCGTCGAGCATTCTGGTCTCCACGCTGGTGCTAACTCTGCGTCCAACCGGCCTGCTGCCGCTGGTCACCGATAGCCTGCCGATGCGCCTGCTGCCGCAGGAGATCATGAGCGGCTCGCCGGTACGCAGCCGTGATATCAGCCTGGGCGACGATCCGGGCATCAACGGCGCGCTGTGGGATGTCAATCGCATTGATATCACCGCTCAGCAGGGAACGTGGGAGCGCTGGACGGTGCGTTCGGATATGCCGCAGTCGTTCCATATTGAAGGTGTGTCATTCCTGATCCGCAACGTTAATGGCGCGATGCCGTTCCCGGAAGACCGCGGCTGGAAAGATACCGTCTGGGTGGACGGCCAGGTTGAACTGCTCGTCTACTACGGTCAGCCTTCGTGGCCGCACTTCCCGTTCCTGTTCCACAGCCAGACGCTGGAGATGATGGACAGGGGTTCCGTGGGGCAGATGCTGGTGAATCCGGCGCCGTAACGTGCTTTTCTCCCTCTCCCTGTGGGAGAGGGTTGGGGTGAGGGCAGCAGCCCGCATAATATCCCTTCATTTCCCACAATGTTCCAGCGTATAATCCCCGCCCTTTTGTCTATTTTTTCTTCGGAAGCACTATGAGCGCAATTTCCCTGATCCAGCCGGATCGTGACCTCTTCTCCTGGCCCCAGTACTGGGCGGCCTGCTTTGGACCGGCGCCGTTCCTGCCGATGTCCCGGGAAGAGATGGACCAACTGGGCTGGGACAGCTGCGATATCATTCTGGTCACGGGCGATGCCTACGTTGACCACCCGAGCTTCGGCATGGCCATCTGTGGCCGTATGCTCGAAGCGCAGGGCTTCCGCGTGGGGATCATCTCCCAGCCCGACTGGAACAGCAAAGACGACTTCATGCGTCTGGGGAAACCAAACCTGTTCTTCGGCGTGACCGCCGGCAACATGGACTCGATGATCAACCGCTATACCGCCGACCGTAAGCTGCGCCATGACGACGCCTAGACGCCGGATAACGTGGCGGGCAAACGTCCGGACCGCGCGACCCTGGTTTATACCCAGCGCTGCAAAGAAGCCTGGAAAGACGTGCCGGTGATCCTCGGCGGCATTGAGGCGAGCCTGCGCCGCACCGCGCACTACGACTACTGGTCAGATACCGTGCGCCGCTCGGTGCTGGTGGACTCCAAGGCCGACATGCTGATTTACGGTAACGGCGAGCGTCCGCTGGTGGAAGTGGCGCACCGTCTGTCGCAGGGCGAGCCGGTAAGCAGCATCCGCGACGTGCGCAATACTGCGATCATGGTGAAAGAAGCGCTGCCGGGCTGGAGCGGGGTGGATTCACGCATTATTGATATGCCGGGCAAAATCGACCCGATCCCGCACCCGTACGGTGAAGATCTGCCGTGTGCCGATAACAAGCCGGTTGAGCCGAAGAAAGCGGAAGCGAAGGCTATCGTTGTGCAGCCGCCGCGCCCGAAGCCGTGGGAAAAGACCTACGTGCTGCTGCCGTCCTACGAGAAGGTGAAAGCCGACAAGGTGCTCTACGCGCACGCGTCCCGTATTCTGCACCATGAAACCAACCCGGGCTGCGCCCGCGCGCTAATGCAGAAGCACGGCGAGCGCTTTATCTGGATCAACCCGCCGGCGATACCGCTCTCCACCGAAGAGATGGACAGCGTCTTTGCGCTGCCGTACAAGCGCGTGCCACACCCGGCGTACGGCAACGCCCGTATCCCGGCGTATGAGATGATCCGCTTCTCGATCAACATCATGCGCGGCTGCTTCGGCGGCTGCTCCTTTACTCTTGTTTTTATGTATTTAGAGTTAAACTCTACTTTTCTATTTTTAGAATTCAAGCTATTCATCGTAATTGAGAGATATCCTTTTAATGTTCAGCAAGCCTGTTAAAAGCACTTTATCTGAACCGCGTTTTGCCTAAATCCTGCTCAATATATACTCTCCCTGAGTTCTGAAATCCTCAAATTCCCCAATCTTAAAGCATTGATACATAGATGATGTCAGATAATGCGCAATCATCTCACCGCCAATATGGATCCGTTCCGGGTGTGGGTATGTCGCCTGTATAGCCCTTTGTTCATTCATCATTACAGGAATTGTCTGCAACAAATCCCCATCCAAGATTTGGCACTCAGGTTTTACTCCTGTTCCGTATTGTAATTGCTCTGATTCGAAATCATGGACTGAGCGATAGGCGAACGAAACGATATTTCCTGTTTCCTCGCAAATTGCGAACTGATAAACACTGGTTGTCACCGTTGAAGAAGAGGGAATTGCATGGTCATGCTTGTATTGTTTCCACAGCCTCCTTAGACAGGCCGATGTATGATAATTGAGATTTTGTATACCTGATACGACCATTCTGGTTGATGCTTCAAGCAACCAGGTGTTAGAAAATCCACCTGCCCCCGTTCCTGCTATGATGGTTCTTAGCTGGGGGATGTAACCTGCTTTGGAAACAAAAGATAACGGCTCCCCATTATCGGTGACGGCAAGGGTATCTGTTACAATCAGTGCTTGTGCTTCGTCTGTATAAAATATCAGTGATGACATATTTTCCTCATCCAGAAAAGACATTACATGAATCACAGAACAGGTCACTACAACCACGTGAAAGGGAGTCAGACCATTTTCCAGAGGTAAATATATTCTTGTGTTTGGACGCGTTGCGGTTCTCTGTAAAAAATATATAGCACAAACAAAAGTCCCCGCAGGGATAAATATAGTTATATGCGCTTTTTCTGCTGGCTTTTACAATTGAAAGTGACAGGTAAACGAAATGTGTTACAGGTTTCTTTTGCTTTTCGTTGGGTTCTGTATATGCGAATTTACCCTGTGTGTTATTTTTGCAATGGACTCAGGCTGTATTCAATCAATTAAGGTTTACTTCTGGCATTAAGATGTATCCGTTGCCTGTTTTTTAAGGGCACGGTTTGTGCCGGGAAATGAAAATCACATCTTAAGTTCTTCACTCAAAGGATTTGTGATGTTTATCACGTATGGTCCGGGTAACGTGTTGAGGTCAATGTATTGCATCGTGATGGTGTCGTTACATCTTTTACTTTCCTCCTGATTTGCATATTCACTCCCGGCAACCTGGTTGTTTGTTTTTTCTTCTTCCGGATTTATAGTGTAGGCATGAGGTGGCGTTTCAGGGCGACAGACTGTGAGGATAATCACTAACATTCATGCGCGTTATGGGCGTGTCAGCAAACTGGATGCAACAGAGCCGAAACTGAAATTTGAACCCGGATTTCTGTATGCTGAAATACCTTATATTAGCGGCATCCAGAATCGAAAACTGAGCCGATATGTACACTTTTATCTTATGGATAAAGCTATCCTGCAGGCCAGGGATTTAAAGCCTTTAGCCCGGGCATTTTTACGCTGGATAAGGTGGCTGGAGGATAACGGACTTGACCCTTTCACCCCGGGAACGTTGAAATACCAAAGCCCTACATATGGCTTCAGGGAGTATCTTCTGGGGGCCGTAAGGCAGGGGCGCATCGCCTCATCCACCGCGGCGGTGTACATCAGCGTTATCCGACGGTTTTACGTATTTCTGGGCAAGTGTGGTGAGCTGGCTGCCAGCTCATTTTTTACGTTGGTCGAAAAAGTCGTTGACGGGCGACGCAAGGTGATAAGTTCGGATCTTGCCATCAGGATAACCAGCACAACAAAAAGGACAATCAACCCACTGAATGATGCAGAGGTTCATATCCTGGATGAGGCACTGAAATCTGAGTCCGGGTTGTTCAGTTTAATGATTGTGCTGATGAAAAATTGTGGGCTACGGCTGGATGAAATGCTGACCCTGCCGTCGTCACTCTTTACTGAAGAGTACCTTGCCAGTGTCCCTGTATCTGAGTTGACCATCAGGGGGCTTCATATTGGTCCGAGATGCGGAGTTCATACGAAGTTTGGGATGACGCGAGAACTCTTCATCACCAGACGATTGTACGAGCAGGTTCTGGATTATCTGGCGGATGAGGAGTATGAAAAGAAGATCCAAAAATGGCGTGCACGACAGGGTGGGGAAGGGCGGCACGAGCCTTTATTTTTAATGGCAAACGGGAAACGGATGTCTGAAAAAGCCTTTTACTCCCGCTGGTACAGTTTTCGCCATCGCCTGGCCCGGTCTGCTCCGGGAAATGTGTTCAGACATAAACCCCATGATTTGCGGGCAACGTTTGCGACCCATTTTTTACGCTCGGCACTGAGTTGCTATCCCGATCAGGCCGCAAATGCGCTGGGTACAGTAAAATACTGGATGGGCCATAAAAGCGAAAATACGACGATGAAATACATCGTCTTTCTTCAGCAAAACCAGATTTCTGATGCAGTCGCCGGGGTCATGGACGCATTGATTGACGGTGCTGCAGGTCGCGATGGAGCCATATATGAGCCGGAGTGAAACGCAGATAACGTGGATGGCCGAAAATGTGCTGTCATGGGAGACGGTCAGCGGACACATCACTCAGCGGGATCTGAACCGATATTATTTACTTGACGTTTATCTTCAGGCTCATTTTTCAGATTATGTGTTGCTCCCCGGATGGTTTAGTGAACATTCGCATCTTGCCCGCCCTGAAAAACGCGATTTTATTGCCTCTCTGAAACGATTTCTTCTGTCTTACCGTCCCGCCGGAAGGTTAACCATTTTCCGTTATCTCAATATGTTTTTTATATGGCAGTCAGTCAATCAGTATGACTATGGCACGGCTGAAGGCGTTGAAATGTATATTAAACATCTCATGAACGATATTCGTCGGCGAAAAATTTCAGTCAGGATGGCAAGACACTACTTGTCCGTGGTCAACCGGTTTTTGCTTACGGGCGGGCAGATTCAGAGGCGGTATGAATATGAATTCTTACCGAAAGGAACGTATCAGCAGCAGGGAAGGGATAGCTATACCAGGAATGAACTTTCCGAGATCCTGAGGCAGTTGTCATCCATGAATGAGTTCCTTGCGGGATGTATCCGGGAGCATATCGCTAAATCGGAAAAAGGGGTGCGGCATTTCTCACCGTCTTTGCTGGCACCTGTTTATGAAGCGTATTTCCGGTATCCGGGAGAGAACGGGGTCAGCAGGGCAGAGATCATCATCAGGGACGTTCTGGAAAATTACTTTCTTACTTCTTTTTTTCTGTTCTGTTACCACACATGGGGAAACACCTCTCAGGTTCTGGGTCTGACGCGGGATGATATACATCTGGATGAAAAGGGTATCAGCACTGATTATGTTTATAAGGGGAGAGCGAATAAGTATATACGTCTGACGATAGGTAAATCGGAGTATGTGACCAAACGTGCGGGCTATTACTGGTTTCTGTCTTTTATCAGGCTCAGGGACGACATCGTTAACTATCTGGTTTCCGCAGATAACTTCCCTCCGGTACAGGCGCTGTTTCTGAGTGAGCCGCAGGTGAAATTCCGTAAGCTTTATTCTCTTAATCCCAGTCATCTGACTAAATTTTCTAACTCTGAGGGGGCGTGGGCCACGATGCGGCAGCTTAATCCCTCGCTTCCATCAATTACCGTTTCTGGCTTGCGCAAAACGTCTGAGCAGTATACGGACAGAACATTAAAGAATGGTCTGATTACGGCGGAAAAAGCACAGCATAACTGGGGCACTTACAGGCGGAATTATGCTGCAGGTAACCCACAGGGGGCGAAGGAAAACTTCAGTGCTGCACTTGATACGCTTATGAATCAGGGGATTGCGACACGTGCGTTATCCGAGCGGGTAAAAGTTGCTGATGAGCTGGGGATCGATCTGCGTGGAAGCGATGAGGGTGTGGATCTTTTATTGAATGGCCTGGGATGTCGATCGCAGGAGCCGCCTACAGATATTGAATTGCGCTTTATAAAAAAGCAAAAACGATTTGGCCGGACACCAAAGGCTTGTGCGGATTTTTCTCATTGTGTCGAATGTTCAAAAAGTTGCGTTGTGGAAACGCTGGAGTCTGTATGGCTCCTGCTGTCATTCAGGCATGCTATCGAGTATGGAAAACCGTTGTACATCGGTTCGGTCAATGCTGTGGAGCGTTATGAAACGTTACTCCTGAAGATTGATTTACGGCTTGGGCTGGTAGATGAGGCGACCCTGAAAAAAGCGCGCGTTAAACTTCAGCGAGAAGGTGTGGCTCCGGTATGGCAGATTTGAAGAAAAAAGAGGTAAGCCGTAGTCGAATGGCGGAGTTTCCTGCCGGAACGCCGCTTCGTTCAGGGGATGAGTTTCCGACTGAGGATATCATCTGTGAGGCACTAGAAAACAAAAGCTTTGAACGTCTGAATAACTGCCTGGTTATCGCCAGCTCAGATGAACATGATATGCGTTTTATCAATGAGGAGACGCTGAATATTTATTTCAGGGATGATGTCTGGACCAATCGCTATGTCAGAACCCATATTGGTGAAACGTTAAGAACCGTTAATTTTTCAGGCATACGGGATCCTGAACTGCGTCTTGAAGCCAAAATCATCTCAGCCAGCCTGCTCTGGATTGTCGGCAGGACCGCGAAGACGCAGTCACTGATCCGGAAATGTGCAAACATTGTGGCGGGAGCCCGTATTATTGAGTCTATGGGGTATCGCAGTCTGTTTCAGCTTCGTTTTCCGCTTGTCCGGAATGCTTTCATTGTAAAGATGAAGGAGGAGGATGAGCACGGCAGGAAGCGTTCTGAAAGAACATTACGTAATTACTTTATGGACCTGGCGGATATCTCGCTGACAGGTCATACCCGTCTTCGAAAATACGGTTACTTTCCTGATATTAGCTTCGACAGTTACAACAGTGTGGATGATTCAAACCAGACATATTGTATGCCTTTCAGTCTTATGATGTCTGTCTGGGAAGGGCTGATTACTGAACTGGATGCTGAAATCAGTGATTTCGATTTTGACGGGTTTTCCCGGCTGTGCGCTATCATAAACGGTTTTTATGATTCGCCTTACTATACGTCGATGCTGGAAGCCCGTAAAAGAGGGACAGCAAAAAGCATACCGGATTACCGGGCCGCGTATTACTACAATATTGTTGCCGGGGAAATTCGGGCGCTTTTCGCGACACTTGGCCCCGGGATGCAGGGCTGGTTCTCGGTACATAAAAATAAGCGCTGGAGATCTGATTTTATTGGCGTTGATCACATAAAGCTGAACACCTGGCATTTTGAGCTGACGTTAAAAGTCATGAATGTGATACAGGCCATGTCGGGGATGAGACACAGCGAAGTGCTTGGCGTGATGCACGGTTCACTGATTTATGATGGTGATATCCTGGGACTTCGTTCGGTGTTGCATAAGTTCGCCCCGGAAGGTGGAAGTCACGAAGACTGGGTTGTTTGTCGCTATGTGGAAAAGCCTTTTCAGCATTTACGCAGAATTAATCAAATCATGACAGGCCTGGACGGGAAGACGCTGGACAATGTTCCATTGTCTTTAAATATCAGGTCGTGGTTCTCGGAGCAAAAACTCTCTTTTATGGGGACGCAGCGCCAGACTGAGTGGGCAAAGAAATTTGTGAAAAGACACCATCTGTTCATCCGACGTGACCATATTGATGAGTTCAGGCTTTTAAATCCAAACATACGTGATGATGAACGCGTTGCGATGGAGATTCGGGAGGGGGCTTTCTGGCCATTGCGAACCCATCAGTTTCGCCGTTCACTTGCTGTACACCTCAGGCGTCTTGATCTGATTTCTACTAATGATCTTATCCGGCAGTTTAAGCACTTAATCAGAGGCATGACGGAGTGGTATATGTCCGGTGCACTCAACGCTTCGCATTTTAGCCGGGCGATCCCTCAGGCATTCGCTGCCGAGATTGAAAGGGTTGATACCGAACTCTCAGCTTCCAGGGCTGTTTCTTATCAGCATGAAGGCCTGCTTTATGGCGAAGGCGGGAAGTTACTGATGTCCCAGAGAGGTGGGCACTTACATCAGATGACGTTTCCTACACTGAAAAAAGCGATGAGCATGGCTAAACGAGGCGGGCAAAAACTGGTATCTCTTGGAAACGGTTTTTATTGCATGAATGGCCATGACTGCGAGTTTAAGGCGGTTGTTCAGTCAGCGTCCTGCAATCCGGGATGTGAGAACATGCTGGCCGGAGCTGATTCTGTTCCCGTGTGGAAACGCAGGATGGCTCATTATGACAACCTTCTGGAGATTGCCGTGCGAAATAATGCTCCTCAGGCTGACAGGGATTTTCTGATGCTTGAGAGAGATTTTTATGCAGATGCTGTCCGCTTTTTTGAAAAGGATGAATAGAGCATGACGAACGAACAGTCGGGGGTTAAAAAAACACAGGCAAGAGCAGAGCAGGCCCTGAGGGAACTGATGTTATCAGGGGAGCGTATCAGCCAGTATGCTGTGGAAAAACGAGCGGGGCTGGCAAACGGCACCCTGAATTATAACTGTCCTGAGTACAGGCAGGTCAGGGAGGCTATCCGCAGTCTGAAAAAAACGTGCCAGGGCACCGCGCCGGTTGATGAGCAGGGCATTGAGCAGCAGATCAAGCTGAAAGAAAAGTATCGCCGTCAGAGAAATGAGCTGAGGGAAGAAATCAAAAAGATGATGGCTGAAAATGTAGAGCTGTTACATAACCTTATACTTTTACAGCAGTATGTCAGGGAGCTTGAACGCAACACCGGGAGGGAGAAAGGGGACGTCATTCCGTTCTCGGGTGGTGTCAGGGACTGAGGCTATACTGAACGGAAGGACGCGAGGTGAATCGCCACGCGTTTAACAGACACCTCAGAGTCATTTATGGACTGACCCCGCCCCGGTAGACGATCCTGCCCTATAGTTTGAGCATAGGAGGAGCGTATGGGCACACCACGATTTACACCTGAATTTAAGGAAGAAGCCGTCCGTCAGATAACAGAACGCGGTTATTCCGTTGCCGAAGTATCCGACCGTCTGGGCGTTTCTGCACACAGCCTCTACAAGTGGCTACGGGCTATCAAACCTGATAACAGCGAACAGCATGCCCGGGATTTACTGGAAGCCAAAAGCGAGATCCTGAAACTCCGGGCGCAGCTAAAACGCACCGAAGAAGAACGGGATATCCTGAAAAAGGCCGCGCGGTACTTTGCAAGGGAGCCCGACTGAAGTACCGCTTTATCAATGAACACCGCACTGTATGGGGTGTGATGACGATGTGTCGGGTACTGAATGTCGCCCGGGCCGGGTTCTATGCGTGGCTGCACAACCCGGTCTCGGCGCGTGATAAAGATAACCAGCGTCTGCTGATGCTTATCCGCGACTCATATTCACTGAGCGGAGGCGTATACGGTTACCGGCGGGTTCATGGCGACCTGAACGAAATCGGGGAAACCTGCGGCAAAAACCGGGTGGGTCGTATTATGCAACAAAACCGGATCAAAGCCGTACGCGGCTATAAAGCGCCGCGTCGTATCGCCGGCCGGCCTTCAGTGGTTGCCCCTAATCGCGTGCAACGGCAGTTTACTGTTGTCCGGGCCAATCAGGTCTGGGTCACAGATATTACTTATATCCGCACCTGGCAGGGCTGGCTGTATCTGGCGGTGGTTATCGATCTCTTCGCCCGTAATGTGGTCGGCTGGTCGATGAAGCCCACTCTCTCACGCGAACTGGCACTCGACGCGCTGATGATGGCCGTCTGGCGGCGAAAACCGGACGGCGAGGTCATCGTGCACTCAGACCAGGGCAGCCAGTACGGCAGTGACGACTGGCAGCGCTTCTGCCGGGCTAATAACCTGGCCCCGAGCATGAGCAGGCGTGGCAACTGCTGGGATAATGCGGTGGCCGAATCGTTCTTCAGTTCGCTGAAAAAAGAGCGGATCAGAAAACGCATCTATAAAACCCGGGATCTGGCCCGGGCCGATATCTTCGATTACATTGAAGTGTTCTACAACCGGGCCCGGCGCCACAGTCACCTCGGCGGCCTCAGTCCGGAGGCCTTCGAACAGGCCTCATCGTGAGGACAGAATTTGTCTACGGGCGTGGGGTCAGTCCACTAGGGTTACCTAATTCACCTATGTCTACTTCTGGCACAATGCAGAAATGAGATAGATTTACTTTATCCGCTTCTCGCTCAAAGCTGTCCGTAATCCCCTGCCTGCTTAAAAAAACCGGATTAACGTGTGATGTTTTTACGTTTTCCAGGCAGCCTTCATCGGTAAGTACCTGTCTTACAGACTTCAATGCACTTAGTTAAGAAACATCCTAATCGTCCTTTCGCCGATCGCGAGATCTGTTATGGCAGCTAAACTCGATTGATACCCCAATCCGCCGGGCAGCATTTCCTTTCCGCACGCAAGAAGGAGAAGATCATGAAAGCAGTAATTTACAACGGTCCTTATGATGTAAAAGTAAAAGACGTACCGGATGCGAAAATTGTCCGCCCCACGGATGTACTCGTCCGCATCACCACCACCAACATTTGTGGGTCGGACTTGCACATGTATGAGGGCCGGACCAGCTTTGAACAGGGACGGATTCTGGGTCACGAAAACCTGGGTGAAGTGGTCGAAATTGGCTCAGGCGTTGAACGTATTAAGGTGGGCGACTATGTTTGTCTGCCGTTTAACGTGGGATGTGGTTTTTGCGAAAACTGTGAAAAAGGTCTGACCGGCTTTTGTCTCACTACCAATCCGGGTTCGGCAGGCGCAGCTTATGGTTTTGCTGAAATGGGTCCCTGGGAGGGGGGGCAGGCGGAACTGCTTCGGGTGCCATTTGCCGACTTTAACTGCCTTGTTCTTCCCCCTGATGCGGCAGAAAAAGAAGATGATTATGTGATGCTCTCTGACATTTTTCCTACCGGCTGGCATGCAACAGAACTTGCCGGATTGAAGCCTGGTGAAAGCGTGGCCATTTATGGCGCGGGGCCGGTCGGTTTGATGGCAGCTCATTCGGCGATCATTAAAGGTGCTTCACAGGTGTTTGTGGTTGATACGCACACAGACCGGTTGGCTCTGGCTGAAAAAATGGGGGCGACGGGCATCAATGCTACTGGCGATGAAGCTGTACAAAAAATTCTCGACCTGACGGATGGACGCGGTACGGATTGTGGCTGCGAATGTGTTGGCTATCAGTGCTGTAACAAACATGGCCATGAAGATAACTCTGTCACCATGAACAGTCTTGTTGCGTCGACGAAAGCAACCGGGGGAATTGGTGTGGTTGGCGTCTTTATTCCTCAGGATCCGGGGGCTGAATCGGAGCTTGCCAGAGAGGGTAAGATGCCATTTGATTTTGGGAGTTTCTGGTTTAAAGGACAGGCAATCCGTACCGGCCAGGCGAACGTTAAGGCCTATAACCGTCAGCTGTCTCGCCTCATCCATCACGATAAAGCCAGTCCGGGCAAAATAATTTCTCATCGTCTTTCGCTTGAAGAGGCTCCTGCCGGATATAAGCACTTCGATGAGCGGGATGAAGGATGGACGAAGGTTATCCTTAAGCCTTAAATAGAGTTATCCGGTATGAGAAAGCAAAAACCGGGAAAGAATGTATGACTTTTGACAGGGTGCAATAAAATATCCTGTCAGGGCGTTATTATTCATACTTTCAGCTGCCAGGTGATGCTGCCAACTTACTGATTTAGTGTATGATGGTGTTTTTGAGGTGCTCCAGTGGCTTCTGTTTCTATCAGCTGTCCCTCCTGTTCAGCTACTGACGGGGTGGTGCGTAACGGCAAAAGCACCGCCGGACATCAGC
>NZ_JBLKDI010000023.1:0-77288 GCF_047530715.1 Enterobacter sp. 04-C-12-SI-ECC | reverse complement strand
ATTTCTGTTGGGAAAAGAGAACGCTCGGAAGTATATAGCGAGGCGGTCAAACGCATTCTCTGAACCAAAGCATGACATCTCTGTTTCGCACCGAAGGTGACACTTCTGCTTTGCGTTGACACTGCCTTAGTGCATCACCAGGCACTTTGTTGCGCGGGATCAGGAAGCGTAGCGGCAGAATTTGACAAATTTATTACCGTAATAATAAATCACAGTTTTTTAAAATTATTCTTAGTTTGTCATAAAAGTTTCATTCCAGAACGATAAAACCCTTCCTGTTTTTTCACGGGACTTAAGCATCAGCTTATCGTCCAGCGAATTTTTAAAGCGCGTTTATAAGACAGGATCGAAAATGAAAAAGAGCACTCTGGCATTAGTGGTTATGGGCGTGGTGGCTTCCGCATCTGTTCACGCAGCAGAAGTTTATAATAAAAACGGTAATAAACTGGACGTGTACGGCAAAGTGAAAGCTATGCACTATATCAGTGATGATGACACCAAAGATGGTGACCAGACTTACGTTCGTTTCGGTTTTAAAGGCGAAACCCAGATTAACGATCAGCTGACGGGCTACGGCCGTTGGGAAGCTGAATTCGCAGGTAACAAAGCTGAAAGCGACTCCTCGCAGAAAACACGTCTGGCGTTCGCCGGTATTAAACTGAAAGACTTTGGTTCACTGGATTACGGCCGTAACCTGGGCGCGCTTTATGACGTCGCGGCATACACCGATATGTTCCCTGAGTTCGGCGGTGACGGCCTGGCACAGACCGACAACTTCATGACGAAACGTGCCTCCGGACTGGCCACCTACCGCAATACCGACTTCTTTGGCATAGTAGACGGTCTTGATATGACCCTGCAGTACCAGGGCAAAAACGAAAACCGCGACGTGAAAAAGCAGAACGGTGACGGCTTTGGTACGTCTCTGGCCTATGACTTCGGCGGCAGCGATTTCTCCGTCATTGGTGCTTATGCCAGCTCCGATCGCACCAACGCGCAGAACCTGCAGGCGCGCGGTGAAGGTAAAAAAGCCGAGGGCTGGGCAACCGGTCTGAAATACGACGCGAACGATATTTACCTGGCCACTATTTATTCTGAAACCCGCAATATGGCCCCTATCTCCGGTGGTTTTGCAAATAAAGCGCAAAACTTCGAAGTGGTTGCACAATATCAGTTTGACTTTGGTCTGCGCCCATCCGTGGGTTATGTACAGTCCAAAGGTAAAGATATCGAAGGCATTGGCGACGAAGATATCGTGAAATATATTGACGCGGGTGCCACGTATTACTTCAACAAAAACATGTCCGCGTTTGTTGATTATAAAATCAACCAGATTGACGACGATAATAAACTGGGCGTAAGCAGCGATGATATCGTTGCCCTGGGTATGACCTACCAGTTCTAAGATTATCCGAATAAGAAAATCCCGGCATATAAGCCGGGATTTTTTTGCCCTGTGGCGCTGTGACGCTATCAGGCAGTGAGCTTCACCGCTTCGCTGGAAAAGTTATCCGCTGGCTCGAACTTGAGATCCAGGCTCGCCAGCAGTGCGCTCGCTTTGTCGTGGAACTCTTTCAGGGTGTATTCCAGGCGGTCAATCACTTCCTGATCTTTAATGGTGGTGGCCTGCCAGTTGCCGTCTTTGTTAAACAGGCCAAACTGGTAGCTATACGTAAAACGTTTCTCCTCTGCTTCCATTTCCATCCACCAGCCCCAGAATTCACGTTTTTCGGGTGCAGGCTTCACGTTGACGCATACAGCCAGGCAGTCGAAAAAAAAGCGATTCTCTTCACACTGCTCTTCTCGAATATACGGGCCGAGAGCCATAAATTTCTTAATCAGCCTACTTTTCGGGTGTCCACTCGGTAACGTCATTGCGATCTCCTTTTGTGAAGCCACTGTTTTACCAAACCAGCGAAATTTAGCAATCTATTAACACACTCTCTGGGCGATCCAGCGCGTGATCTCTTTCAAGGCTTTGTCAAAATTCTGATACACCGGACTGAACGGCACCTCAAGCAATTTGCCATCCGCAGATGACGAAGTGATTAAGCGTGACTCTTCCTCCGGGCTGAACGGATCGTTTTTCCAGAAACCGGACAGCATCGGCGTCGGGCAGCGGCGTCCCAGCAACCCTTGCGTTTTTAACGAGTAGCGATTGAGCTCAACGCGCAGCGCTTCGTCTGAGGCATCATGCATGCCAAGTCGACTGGCAAGGACGTCCAGATACATCTCCGGCACGCTGCCCTGACGGGCAGGATCGCTGAGCAGGGCGTGAACCACCGGGCCCAGGCAGGCGACGGCCTTCAGACGTGAAGATTCAAGGTAAGCCAGACGCACCGCAACGTTGGCACCAAAACGGAAGCCGAACGCCGCGACGCGGGTGTGGTCAACCCACGGAACATTTTCCAGCGCTTTAAGCGCATGCTGGTGCAGCAGGCTCGAATCCTGCGTTAACTTCCACTTCGATGAGAATCCAATAGAAGGCATATCGAGCGTCAGCATCGCGATCCCTTTTGGTGCGAAGTAACGCTCATACAGGCTGTAATAGTCGATTTGCAGGGAATCCAGCCCGCCGCACATTAGCACGGTCGGGAACGGGCCGTCGCCTTCAGGCATGTGCAGGAACCCGGTGACGGGCGCACCGCCCGGAACGGCGAACTCAAGCTCGCGCATCTGACCCGGCAGACGTTGAGCAGCCTCCTCATAGGCACGATTCGCCAGCGCCTGAGCCTGCTCGGCCAGCTCATCCCCCTTCAAATGCGGATAGGCCGCGATGGCGTAGAGGTTGGCCGCGTGCAGCCAGTGCTTGCCGCTTCGCGTGGCATCCTCTTCCTGGCTGGCTTTTTGCTGCCAGAGCATCGCCTGTTTAGACCATTCGTAGATCCAGTTCCCGCCCCGGTAGCCCACTACCGTGTCGTAGAGCTCGCTGTCGGTACGCTCCGACTCGCTCATTACGATACGCGCCTGCACGTCGAGGATTTCACGAGGATCGATACCGCGCCAGATCCACATCAGGCGGTTAATCATGCGATACCAGTGGGGAACGTTTTTACCGTCTAACGCAGACTGGACGGCAGGCATGGTTCCCGGATTAAACCGACGGACCAGCGTCGACGTTTCAGGGTGTTTGAAACGGGGTTTGAAGAGAGTCTCGGTGAGATTCGCCTGCGTCATTGCGTTGCCTCCATGGATACGTCATATAGTACCCATTGTAACGCGTGGCAGGCCAAAAAGAACAACGCCCGGCATAGCCGGGCGTGTAAAGTTACGTACTGAAATTAACGGCCTGAAATAGGCGGTACGAAGACCACGCCCATATCCCACGGCTGTTCAATCCAGGTATCCTGGGGGATATCAATGACGTAATCGTCAACCAGTGGGCGGCCAGCAGGCTTCGCAAAGATAGTGACGAAGTGCGCTTTCGGGTACATTTCGCGAATAGCGACCGCAGTACCGCCGGTGTCCACCAGATCGTCGATAACGATGAAGCCTTCACCGTCGCCTTCAGCGCGTTTCAGCACTTTCAGCTCACGCTGGTTATCATGGTCATAGCTGGAGATGCAGACGGTATCGACATGACGAATACCCAGCTCACGTGCCAGCAGCGCCCCCGGTACCAGACCGCCACGGCTGACGGCAATAATGCCTTTCCACTGTTCGGAAGGCATCAGACGCGCAGCCAGTTTGCGTGCGTGAATCTGCAACATGTCCCAGGTGACGACGTATTTTTCGCTCATGTGAAGTGTCCCAGCCTGTTTTTATACGGCTTAAAAAGTGTTCGAGGGGGAAATAGGTTGCGCGAGATTATAGAGATCTGGCGCACTAAAAACCAGTGTTTAGCGCTCCCTGCCTGAGTTTTTACATGCTTTATGCTACCAGCCAGCAGAGAAAGTGGTATTCTCAGTTGCATCTCGCAAGCCTGTCTTGTGGTAACTATTAACCTGCTAACCCTGTGGCCTGCAACCCTGTTTGCAGCGCCTCGACAAGGAGACTTATCGTGTCTGAACTGTCTCAATTATCTCCGCAGCCGCTGTGGGATATTTTTGCCAAAATTTGCTCCATTCCACACCCTTCCTACCATGAAGAACAGCTTGCCGAACATATTATGGGTTGGGCGAAGGAAAAAGGTCTGCACGCAGAGCGCGACCAGGTTGGCAACATTCTGATCCGCAAACCGGCTACCGCAGGCATGGAAAACCGTAAACCGGTTGTACTGCAGGCGCACCTGGACATGGTGCCACAGAAAAACAACGACACCGTTCACGACTTCACTAAAGACCCAATCCAGCCGTACATCGACGGCGACTGGGTAAAAGCGCGCGGCACCACCCTGGGCGCGGACAACGGCATCGGTATGGCCTCTGCGCTGGCGGTGCTGGCTGACGACAGCGTTGAACACGGTCCGCTGGAAGTGCTGCTGACCATGACCGAAGAAGCGGGCATGGACGGCGCGTTCGGTCTGCAGGCGAACTGGCTGCAGGCAGATATCCTGATCAACACCGACTCCGAAGAAGAAGGCGAGATCTACATGGGCTGCGCGGGCGGGATTGATTTCATCTCTACCCTGCCGCTGTCACGCGAAGCGATCCCTGCTGGCTTCAAGACCTTCAAGCTGACGCTGAAAGGGCTGAAAGGCGGCCACTCCGGCGGTGATATTCACCTGGGCCTGGGTAATGCCAACAAACTGCTGGCGCGCTTCCTGGCGGGCCACGCGGCCGAGCTGGACCTGCGTCTGGTGGACTTCAACGGCGGCACCCTGCGCAACGCGATCCCACGCGAAGCCTTTGCCACCGTGGCGGTGCCAGCGGCGAAAGCGGACGAGCTGAAAAAACTCTCCAGCGTCTACCTGGATATCCTGAAAAACGAACTGTCGGCGAAAGAGAAGAACCTGACCGTGGTGCTGGAATCCGTGTCTACGGATAAAGCCGCCCTGACCGCGCAGTCTCGCGACAGCTTCGTTCAGCTGCTGAACGCGACGCCAAACGGCGTGATTCGCAACTCTGACGTGGCGAAAGGCGTGGTGGAAACCTCTCTGAACGTGGGCGTGGTGACCATGAACGACGACAGCGCGGAAATTATCTGCCTGATCCGCTCCCTGATCGACAGCGGTAAAGAGTATGTAGTAAGCATGCTGGAATCTCTGGGTGCGCTGGCGGGCGCGAAAACCTCCGCCAAAGGCAGCTACCCTGGCTGGCAGCCGGATGCAAGCTCTCCGGTGATGGCGCTGGTGCGTGAAACTTATCAGCGTCTGTTCAACAGCACCCCGAACATCCAGGTGATCCACGCGGGTCTGGAATGTGGTCTGTTTAAGAAGCCGTATCCGGACATGGACATGGTTTCCATCGGGCCAACCATTACCGGTCCACACTCGCCGGATGAGCAGGTTCATATTGAAAGCGTCGGCCATTACTGGACGCTGTTGACGGAACTGCTGAAGGCGATCCCTGCGAAGTAATTTGTCGTCTGTTGCCCGGCGGCGCTACGCTTGCCGGGCCTACGATGAGTGTAATCTACAATCCCAAAACCAGCTGACGCTCCAGCTGCGGATCCAGCAGCGTGACGTGCAGTCCCACCAGCCTCACCCCTCGTCCGCCTCGTCGTTCTTCCCACGCCTTTTTCGCTGTTGCGATAAGATCTTCTTTGTTCAGGCGCGGCCAGACGTGCTCCTGCGTCGTCTGCTGAAAGTCGTTAAATTTCAGCTTGATGCCCTGTCGGGCAATCAGTAAATCAGGCTTTACTTTGATCAGGCGTCGCTCCAGCTCCGGATAGAGCTGTTCCGTAATAATGGTTTCGCATTCTGACCAGTCATGGATGTCTTCGCTCAGCGTGCGCTCAACCCCGACCGATTTACGAAGCCGTTCGTTGTTTACATCGCGGTCGTCAATGCCCTGACTGCGCTCCCACAGCACGCGGCCAAACTTCCCAAAGCGCTTGAGCAGCATAGCCAGGTCGCTTCGCTGCACGTCTTCGCAGGTGCGTAACCCCATACTTTCCAGCTTCGCGGCGGAGACTTTGCCTACGCCGGGGATTTTGCCAAGCGGCAACGTTTTTAAAAACGCCGGGACCTCTTCAGGGGTGATGACGTACTGGCCGTTGGGTTTATTTAAATCGGAAGCAATTTTGGCGAGAAATTTTACCGGCGCGACGCCTGCCGACGCGGTGAGATTCAGCTCGTTGAAAATCGTCTGGCGGATCTCCTGCGCCATCAGGGTAGCGGAGCCGTGACAGTGCAGGCTGTCGGTGACGTCCAGATAGGCTTCGTCCAGCGAAAGCGGTTCAATCAGTGAGGTGTAGCGGGAGAAGATTTCGCGTATATGGTTTGACGCTTCTTTATAGGCGTCAAAGCGCCCGGGCAAAAGAGTAAGGTGCGGACACAGTTTCAGCGCCATCGCCGTCGGCATGGCGCTGCGCACGCCAAATTTGCGTGCAGGATAGTTGGCGGTGCTGATCACACCGCGCTGAACGCGGCTGCCGCCAATGGCGATGGGAATATCCCGCAGCGCCGGGTTGTCACGCATCTCCACTGCGGCAAAAAAGCAGTCCATATCGACATGGATTATTTTGCGCATCGGTCATACCACACATGTATTTATATACAGTATAACAAAAGGCAAAAAATGCGTCAGCTATTTTCCTTACTCACGGTTGTCATATAAACGTGTTACAAAAATTCGTAATAAAACCTTTATATACATACATTTAGAAAATCAATGGAGCGTAATTATTCATGAAGAAAATTATCTCGATTTCGTTACTGTTTCTGGCGAGTGCTGCATCTGCTAGCCCTGCGATCGTTGCCCACCGGGGCGGGACTGCGGATGCACCTGAAAATACCCTGCCAGCCATTAAGCTCGCCCTCGAAAACAAAGCAGATATCGTCTGGATAACCGTGCAGCTCAGTCGGGATGGCGTACCGGTTCTCTATCGACCTGCCGATCTGAAAGCGTTAACCAATCTGAAGGGAAAGGTGTCACAGTATACCGCTGAAGAACTGGCAAAGGCGGATGCCAGCGTGAAGTGGAAAGATAAGGGCCTGCCGGAAAACCTGCTTAATTCCCCGATACCGACGCTGAAGTCGGTGCTGAGCGCCTGGCCAGATACGCGTTTTTTCATTGACATCAAATCGCCGGATGCCGATCCGGCGACCATGGGCAACGCGCTGCTTAACGTATTGAAAGAGACCAACAGCCTGAATCGTGTTCGCGTTTATTCAACCGAAGATCGCTATATGGAAGCATTGCCTGTCGAAATCCCCCGCTTTGTCACGCGCAGCGAAACCCGCACGCGCCTGGCCACGATTTCGTTGAGCCATGAATGTCTGCCTCCTTCACAAAAAATGGACGATTACTGGTATGGGCTTGAGTTAAACCGAAAAGTAGAAGTGGTCGAGAAATTCACCTTAGGTGAAGGTGTCTCTCCTGCAACATTAACGTGGGACAAAGAGGCCGTTGACTGCTTCCGCTCTCAGGGCAATGCCCATCTGATTTTTATCGGCGTGAACTCAGTAGAGGATTACCAGAAGGCGAAAACACTGGGTGCCGAAGGGGTTCTTGTAGACTCACCAGCCAAAGCCAAAAGCTGGGCAAAATAAATGATAAAGGCCGCACGAAGCGGCCTTTTCCTAGATAATTCTCTGCTGGTCCCGGGCCATGCGCTTTTTACGCGCATCACACGGTTCGGGGCAGTCGCACACCTTTTCCATTCCGATGGAAGAGATACCTCCGCAGCTGCCCTGAATGCTTTTACGCTTTATGATCCAGCCTAAAGACATACCGAACACCACCAGCAAAAACACCGCAAAGGTTGCCAGAAAGGTCAACATAATCAGCCTCCGAAATCATCAAGGAGGATGTTTTCATCTTCCACGCCGAGATCTTTGAGCATCTTGATCACGGCGGCGTTCATCATTGGCGGACCACACATATAGAACTCGCAGTCTTCCGGTGCCGGGTGCTGTTTGAGGTAGTTTTCATACAGCACGTTGTGGATGAAGCCCGTATAGCCCGTCCAGTTATCTTCCGGCTGCGGATCGGAGAGCGCCACGTGGAAGGTAAAGTTCGGATTCTCACGCGCCAGCTGTTCAAACTCATCGTCGTAGAACATTTCGCGCAGCGAGCGCGCACCGTACCAGAAGCTGATTTTACGCTTGCTGCCGAGACGCTTGAGCTGGTCAAAGATGTGCGAGCGCATAGGGGCCATACCCGCACCGCCGCCGATAAAGACCATTTCGGCGTCGGTATCTTTAGCAAAAAACTCGCCGAACGGACCGGAGATCGTCACCTTGTCGCCTGGCTTAAGAGACCAGATATACGACGACATCACGCCCGGCGGCGCGTCAGGCACGTTTGGCGGCGGCGTGGCGATACGCACGTTGAGCATGATAATGCCCTTCTCTTCCGGGTAGTTAGCCATGGAATAGGCGCGCAGCGCGGGCTCTTTTACCTCGGAAACAAAGCGGAAGAGATTAAATTTATCCCAGTCGGCCCGGTACTCATCGGGCACGTCGAAGTCCGCATACGCCACGGTGTGCGCCGGACACTCAATCTGGATATACCCACCTGCACGGAACGGGACGCTCTCCCCTTCAGGGACACGCAGCTTGAGCTCTTTAATGAACGTGGCTTTGTTATCGTTCGAGATAACCTCGCACTCCCATTTTTTCACGCCGAAAATCTCTTCCGGCAGCTCAATCTTCATGTTCTGACGCACCGCGACCTGGCACGCCAGGCGGCACCCCTCTTTCGCTTCACGCTTCGTAATATGCGACAGTTCAGTAGGCAGAATATCACCGCCCCCCTCTTTCACCGTCACACGGCACTGCCCGCATGAGCCGCCTCCACCGCAGGCTGACGAGACAAAAATCCCGTTCCCGGAGAGCGTATTAAGCAGCTTGTCCCCTGCCGGAGTACGGATCTGGTTCTGCGGATCGTCATTGATATCAATGATCACATCCCCGGAATTAACCAGCTTTGCGCGCGCCGCCAGAATCAGCCCTGACAGCACCAGTACTATCAGCGTGAACATCACCACGCCAAGAATAATTTCCATCTGTTAGCCCTTATAGCTGCACACCGGAGAAGGACATAAAGCCCAACGCCATCAGGCCGGTGGTGATAAAGGTGATCCCTAAGCCGCGCAGCCCCGCAGGCACGTTGGCATATTTCATTTTTTCACGGATCCCCGCCATGGTGACAATCGCCAGCATCCAGCCGATACCGGAACCGAAGCCGTACACCACCGATTCACTGAAGTTGTAATCGCGCTGAACCATAAACGAGACGCCACCGAAGATGGCGCAGTTCACCGCGATCAGCGGCAGGAAGATCCCCAGAGCGTTGTACAGCGACGGGAAATACTTATTGAGGATCATCTCCAGGATTTGTACCAGCGCCGCAATCACCCCGATGAAGGTGATGAAGTTCAGGAAGCTAAGATCGACGCCTTCCACCAGCGCGCCGTCTCGCAGCACGAAGTTGAACACCAGGTTGTTAATCGGAACCGAAAGCCCCAGCACAACGGTGACCGCCACGCCCAGGCCAAATGCCGTCGAGACCTTTTTAGAGACGGCAAGGAACGTACACATGCCCAGGAAGAAGGCGAGCGCCATGTTTTCAACAAACACCGCGCGCACAAATAAACTCAGGTAATGAGCCATTGTCGGTTACTCCTTTTCCTGCTGCTCAGGCTTCAGCGTACGAATCAGCCAGATCAGCAAACCGATAATGAAAAACGCGCTTGGGGCCAGCAGGAACAGGCCGTTCGGCAGATACCAGCCGCCGTTCTGTACCGTATCCAGCACCTGAACGCCAAACAGCTTGCCGCTGCCAATCAGCTCGCGCAGGAAACCTACCGTCAGGAGGATCACGCCGTAGCCCAGGCCGTTGCCGATACCGTCCATAAAGCTCGCCAGCGGCGGCATTTTCATGGCGTAGGCTTCAGCGCGCCCCATCACGATGCAGTTGGTGATAATCAGCCCGACAAACACCGAAAGCTGCTTCGAGGTTTCGTAGGCAAAAGCGCGCAGCAGCTGATCGACCACGATCACCAGCGAGGCGATGATCGCCATCTGCACGATGATCCTCACGCTGTTGGGGATGTGGTGGCGGATCATCGAGATAAACATGCTGGAAAACGCCGTCACCAGCGTTACCGCCAGCGTCATCACCACCGCCGTTTCCAGCTTGGTCGTTACCGCCAGAGCCGAGCACACACCCAGCACCTGCAGGGTTATCGGATTATTGGCTAAAAGTGGGCCAATCAGCACCTTTTTAACTTCTTTCAGTTCACCCGTATCAGCCATTGTTCAGCGCTCCTTCACGTACGTTCTTCAGGAAGGGACCAAAGCCCAGTTCACCCATCCAGAAATCAAAACTGTGCTGCACCCCGTTAGAGGTGAGTGTGGCGCCGGAAAGACCGTCCACGGCGAATTCATCCCCAGGACGCGCGCCTCCTTTCACCACCTTCAGCGCAGGCTGACCGTTATCATTGAGCACTTTTTTACCGACAAACTGCGCACGCCAGTTAGGGTTTTCCACTTCGCCACCCAGCCCCGGCGTTTCGCCCTGATCGTAATAAGTAATACCTTTGACCGTGCGGCCATCGGTATCCAGTGCCACAAACGCATACATCATTGACCATAAGCCGTTGCCGTAGATGGGCAACACGATTTCCTGTATGCGCTTCTGCTCGTCACGGACGAGGTAAATCTCCGCGACATTGCTGCGGCGCTTAATGCCAGCCGGATCCTGCGAGGCGTCAAGCACGGTGCTCATCTGCGGATCCTTTAATGCCAGCGCCTGGTTATATTTCGCCGGGTCTTTATCCATCAGCTCGCCGGTTTTTAAATCCACCAGCCGTGCGGTAATGCGTTCAGCAAACACGGCCGCGACGTCGTCCTTCGTCATGCCTTCCTGCATCAGCCCGGCAACGGCCAGGATGTTACGCTGTTTATCCAGCGCGCGCTGTTCCTGCTGCAGCGGTTTCAACCCTACGGCGGAACCGGCAACCACGATGGAACAGACCAGACACAGCACCAAAACCACCAGCAGCGTTTTGCTGATGCTGTCGTTATTTTTAACCTCAGCCACGCGCCTTCCTCCGCTTAATGTTGGCGCGCACGACCAGGTAGTCGAACAGCGGCGCAAACAGGTTGGCAAACAGAATGGCCAACATCATCCCTTCCGGATAGGCCGGGTTGACCACGCGAATAAGTACACACATCACGCCAATGAGCGCGCCGTAACACCATTTCCCCCTGTCGGTAAAGGAAGCCGAGACGGGATCGGTGGCCATGAACATCATGCCAAACGCAAAGCCTCCCAGCATCAGGTGCCAGTACCACGGCATGGAGAACATCGGGTTCGTGTCTGAACCAATGAGGTTGAACAGCGTGGCGGTAAGCACCATGCCGAGCATAACGCCCGCGACGATGCGCCAGGACGCCACGCGGCCAAAGAGGATGATGGCCCCGCCGATCAAAATCATCAGGGTAGATACTTCGCCAATAGAGCCCGGAATGTTGCCAAGAAACGCGTCGAACCAGGTTACGGGCTGGCCGGTAGCATTGTTGACCAGCGTTTCACCGCCGCCTGCCGCCCACTGTGAAAGTGGCGTCGCGCCGGAGAATCCGTCTGCTGCCGTCCACACCAGGTCGCCCGAAATCTGCGCCGGGTAAGCAAAGAACAGGAACGCACGCCCCGCCAGCGCCGGGTTGAGGAAGTTACGTCCGGTGCCGCCGAAAATCTCTTTGGCAATCACCACGCCAAAGCTGATCCCCATCGCCGCCTGCCAGAGCGGCAGAGTCGGCGGAACAATCAGCGCAAACAGAATGGAGGTCACGAAGAAGCCCTCGTTGATCTCGTGTTTGCGGATGATGGCGAACAGCACTTCCCAGAAGCCGCCCACGATAAAGACGGTCATGTAGATCGGCAGGAAGAAGACGGCCCCCAGCGTCATCATGCTGACCCAGCCTGCATCAGCCGCAAAGCTCACGCCCAGCGACTGCGCCAGACGATAGTGCCAGTCAGACTGGATCACCTGCGCCAGCTGCTGGGCGTCGTACATATGATGCAGCGCCGGAATGGTTTGCAGACCAACGTTGTACATGCCCCAGAACATGGCCGGGAAAACCGCAAACCACACCAGGATCATCATGCGTTTCAGATCGATGGCATCGCGTACGTGCGCTGCCCCTTTCGTCACCAGACCCGGAGTGTAGAAAATAGTCGTCGTCGCTTCATACAGCGGGTAGTACTTTTTGAGCTTCCCTTCGGTAAAGTGCGGCTCAATTTTTTCAAAGAGGTGTTTTAATCCCATGGTTATCCTTCCTGCTCAATGCGGGTTAACACCTCGCGCAATACGGGTCCATATTCGTATTTACCCGGACACACATAGGTACAGAGCGCCAGATCTTCTTCATCCAGTTCCAGACAACCGAGCGCCTGCGCGCCGTCGGTATCGCCTGCCAGAAGATCGCGCAGCAGCACGGTAGGCAGAATATCCAGCGGCATTACACGTTCGTAGTTGCCAATCGGAACCATTGCGCGCTCGCCGCCGTTCGTGCTGGTAGAGAAGTTAAAGAGCTTATGACGCAGAAAGTGGCCAAGCGTGGTGCGGGTGACGGAGTATTTTTCTGCGCCAGGCAGAACCCAGCCGAACAGCTCTTTCTCACGCCCTTCCAGAACGACGCTCACCTGAAGATGGAAACGTCCCAGGTACGCGTGCGCATTGACAGCGCGGCGGCCGCTAAGTACCGAACCGGAAATGAGGCGGTTTTCACCCTCTTTCGTTTCCCCTGCCAGCAGTTCATTAATGTCTGCTCCCAGAAGCGTCTTAACCAGACGCGGGTTTGCGGCCTGCGGCCCGCCGATAGCGATAATCCGTTCAGCGCAGAGTTCACCCGTCGTAAAGAGCTTACCGATGGCAATGACATCCTGATAATTAAGGTGCCAGACCTGTTTTTTAAGGCTCACCGGCTCAAGGAAGTGGATATGGGTCCCGACCAGACCCGCCGGATGCGGGCCGGAAAATTCATTAAACGTAACCTGTCCCTGCGGATGGCCACCAAGCTTGCCGCCGCTGGCCTGGCAAACGTGCACTTTTCCGGGCGTCAGGCGAGTCAGAACGGTCAGCCCGGCATCAAAGGCTTTACGCTGCGCCAGGATAATGGGCTGCGGGTCTGCGCTGAGCGGGTTGGTGTCGATGGCCGTCACGAAAATGGCAGCCGGGGCGGTATCAGGAACAGGTGATTTGCTGAAAGGACGCGTACGCAGCGCCGTCCACAGGCCGGACGCGAGCAGCTGAGCCTGCACATCTTCGCGGCTAAGCGTCGCGAGGTCTGCCGCATCATAACGAGCAAACTCACGCTGTTCATCGCCTTCAATGCGGATTACCACCGACTGCAGCACGCGACGCTCGCCGCGGTTGATCGCTACCACTGTGCCGCTGGCGGGGGCCGTGAACATGACGCCGGGATTTTTTTTGTCTTCAAAGAGCGCCTGCCCTTTGATCACGCGATCGCCCTCCTGCACCAGCATTGAAGGACGCATGCCCAGATAATCGTCACCTAAAATTGCGACATGACGGACGCTTGCGCCACACGAGACGTGCTGCTCAGGCACGCCTGCAATCGGCAAATTAAGTCCTTTTTTTATTTTAAACATGTGGTTAGCAGGTTTCCATAAACAACAATCCAGTGGGCGCAAAGTGTAACATTTTCCCCTTCTCTCGGGCAGGGGATCCACGGTCGGGCGCGCCAAAATGCGAGCTATTACGCAAAGTTCCTGGAGCCAGCGCGTTTTTGATGGTTTATAAAGTAAAACTAATTTGTAAACTCACCGCCCGGCTCTTGCGAAAATCTATAGCGGTGCTAATGTGAGCGCACCTAACAGAATAATCTGATTTCGGGTCTCTTTTGCCGTCCTGGCAAGTTAGTCCAGGTTTTATCAAGGAATTTGTAGTATGCGTAAAATCGCATTGTTCATTGCGATGCTTCTGATTCCGTGCATGTCGTTTGCCGGGCTGCTCAGCAGCAACAGCTCCACCACGCCGATCAGCAAAGAATATAAACAGCAGTTAATGGGATCCCCGGTTTATATTCAAATCTTCAAGGAAGAGCGCACGCTCGAACTGTTTGTAAAAATGGGCGAAACATATCAGCTGCTTGATAGCTACAAAATTTGTAACTATTCCGGCGGGCTGGGCCCGAAACAGCGTCAGGGCGATTTCAAAAGCCCGGAAGGTTTTTACAACGTTCAGCGTAACCAGTTAAAGCCGGATAGCCGCTTCTATAAAGCCATCAACATCGGTTTCCCGAACGCCTATGACCGTGCTCACGGTTATGAAGGGAAATACCTGATGATCCACGGTGCCTGCGTGTCTGTCGGCTGCTACGCGATGACCGACTCCGGCATTGATGAGATTTTCCAGTTCGTAACCGGCGCACTGGTCTTTGGGCAGCCTAACGTTCAGGTCAGTATCTATCCGTTCCGCATGACCGATGCCAATATGGCGCGCCATAAGTACTCTTACTACGCCGATTTCTGGAAACAGCTGAAGCCGGGTTATGACTACTTTGAGCAGACCCACAAGCCGCCGGTAGTCTCTATCGTCGATGGCCGTTACGTGGTCAGCAAACCGCTGAGCCACGAAGTCGTCCACCCGCAGCTGGCGTCAAATTACACGGTCCCCGAGACAAAATAGCACCCACTCGCCTGGCATAATCTTTTGCCAGGTTTCGTTGCCCGTCAGCGGCTGCGTTGCAATAACGGTGACCACATCGTTCGGTGTGGTCTCTTTCTGAAAATCTATTTCCACATCCTGATCGAGCAGCGTAGCAACGCCAAACGGCGCACGGCGCGTGATCCAGAAGAGATTCGTCGAGCAGAACGCCATCACGTAGCGCCCGTCAGACAACAGCATGTTAAACACGCCTTTTTCACGCAATTCGGCTGCCAGCGTCGCGATGTATTTGAATACGGCGGCCATATTGCCGGGCGTGCGCGGATAACGTTCTGTCAGTTTATGCAGCAGCCAGCAGAAGGCCTTCTCGCTGTCCGTTTCTCCCACCGGACGGAAGTTGCCCGTTTCCAGAGATTTATAGCCCGTAAGCTGCCCGTTGTGCGCATAGGTCCAGTTACGGCCCCACAGCTCGCGGGTAAAGGGATGGGTATTTTCCAGCGCAACTTCGCCGCGGTTTGCCTGGCGAATATGCGCGATCACCGAACAGGATTTAATGGGATAGTCCTGAACCAGTTTGGCAATCGGTGAGTTAAAACTGGGCTGTGGATCTTTGAACGTGCGACACCCTTTGCCTTCATAGAAGGTGATGCCCCAGCCGTCTTTATGCGGCCCGGTTCCCCCACCGCGCTGAACCAGCCCGGTGAAGCTAAAGCAGATATCGGTTGGCACATTGGCGCTCATCCCGAGCAGTTCGCACATACATCACCTCCACAACAGCGGGGGGCACCGGCGCCCCCCAGCGAAGTCTTACTTAACCATCTCTTTTTCGATCAGCTGGATCAGGATGTGGATCACTTTGATGTGAATCTCCTGAACGCGATCTGCATAGCCGAAGTGCGGAACGCGAATTTCGATATCCGCCGTACCGTCCATCTTACCGCCATCTTTCCCGGTCAGGGTGATGACCTTCATCCCTTTTTCACGCGCGGCGGCGATCGCTTTGATCACGTTCGCGGAGTTACCGGAGGTAGAGATACCCAGCAGCACGTCACCTTCACGGCCTACTGCCTCAACGTAGCGGGAAAAGATGTGGTCGTAACCGAAGTCGTTGCCTACGCAGGAGATGTGGCTCACGTCGGAAATCGCAATCGCCGGGTAGCCCGGACGGTTTTCGCGATAGCGTCCGGTCAGCTCTTCGGCGAAGTGCATGGCGTCACAGTGGGAACCGCCGTTACCGCAGGAGAGCACTTTGCCACCGGCCTTAAAACTGTCGGCCAGCAGGACCGCCGCGCGCTGAATAGCGTGAATATTGGCATCATCTTTCAGAAAGTTCGCCAGCGTTTCCGCCGCTTCGTTCAGTTCGTTACGAATAAGATCCTGGTACATGAGGATAATCCTTCAGTATTGATGAAATAACACAGTGGAGTGTACCGGATAGCGGGAAAAGCGAGAAGCTAAAGCCATGCGAATCGTCCGGCGTTTTGATTTTTTGTGCCGGCGAAAACGCGAACAATGTGAACCAGGTTGTAATTATTTTGTAAACACATTGCTAAAGGAATTCACATCAACTACAACCATATCATCACAAGTGGTCAGACCTCCTACAAGCAAGGGAGCTTTTCTTTATGATGATTTTGAGCATTCTCGCAACCGTTGTACTGCTCGGTGTGTTGTTCTATCACCGCGTCAGTTTATTCCTGAGCAGCCTGATTCTTCTGGCCTGGACGGCTGCGCTTGGCGTCGCAGGTCTCTGGAATATCTGGATTTTGGTCCCTCTTGCCATCATTCTGCTGCCGTTTAACCTGGCCCCGATGCGTAAGTCGATGATCTCCGCGCCGGTATTTAAAGGCTTCCGCAAAGTGATGCCGCCGATGTCGCGCACCGAGAAAGAAGCGATTGATGCGGGCACCACCTGGTGGGAAGGCGACCTGTTCCAGGGTAACCCGGACTGGAAAAAGCTGCACAACTATCCGCAGCCGCGCCTGACCGCCGAAGAACAGGCCTTTATTGACGGCCCGGTGGAAGAAGCGTGCCGCATGGCGAACGACTTTGCTATCACCCACGAAATGGCCGACCTGCCGCCGGAGCTGTGGGCGTACCTGAAAGAGCATCGCTTCTTCGCGATGATCATTAAGAAAGAGTACGGCGGTCTTGAGTTCTCCGCTTACGCGCAGGCTCGCGTGCTGCAAAAGCTGGCGGGCGTCTCCGGGATCCTGGCGATTACCGTCGGCGTACCGAACTCCTTAGGCCCGGGCGAACTGCTGCAGCATTACGGTACGGAAGAGCAGAAAGATCACTATCTGCCGCGACTGGCGCGCGGTCAGGAAATCCCGTGCTTCGCGCTGACCAGCCCGGAAGCAGGCTCCGATGCAGGCGCAATCCCGGATACTGGCGTGGTCTGTATGGGCGAGTGGCAGGGCCAGCAGGTGCTGGGCATGCGCCTGACCTGGAACAAACGCTATATCACCCTGGCGCCTATCGCCACCGTGCTGGGCCTGGCCTTTAAGCTCTCCGACCCGGAAAAACTGCTGGGCGGTGAAGAGGATCTGGGCATTACCTGTGCGCTGATCCCAACCTCGACGCCGGGTGTGGAAATTGGCCGTCGTCACTTCCCGCTGAACGTGCCATTCCAGAACGGTCCGACCCGCGGCCAGGATATCTTTGTGCCGATTGACTACATCATCGGCGGCCCGAAAATGGCCGGTCAGGGCTGGCGCATGCTGGTGGAATGTCTGTCGGTGGGTCGCGGTATTACCCTGCCGTCGAACTCAACCGGCGGCCTGAAGTCCGTCGCGATGGGAATTGGCGCTTATGCCCACATTCGCCGTCAGTTCAAAATCTCCATCGGCAAGATGGAAGGTATCGAAGAGCCGCTGGCACGCATCGCGGGCAACGCCTACGTGATGGACGCCGCTGCATCCCTGATTACCTACGGCATTATGCTGGGCGAAAAACCGGCCGTGCTGTCCGCGATTGTGAAGTACCACTGTACCCACCGCGCGCAGCAGTCGATCATTGACGCGATGGATATCGCGGGCGGTAAAGGCATTATGCTCGGCGAAGGCAACTTCCTGGCGCGCGGCTATCAGGGCGCACCGATTGCCATCACCGTGGAAGGGGCCAACATCCTGACCCGCAGCATGATGATCTTCGGCC
Organism: Enterobacter sp. 04-C-12-SI-ECC; assembly: GCF_047530715.1. Classification (NCBI taxonomy): domain Bacteria; kingdom Pseudomonadati; phylum Pseudomonadota; class Gammaproteobacteria; order Enterobacterales; family Enterobacteriaceae; genus Enterobacter; species Enterobacter sp. 04-C-12-SI-ECC. The sequence goes on along the minus strand of NZ_JBLKDI010000023.1, from coordinate 59,450 downwards.
AGGGTGCGATTCGCTGCCATCCGTACGTGCTGGAAGAGATGGCCGCTGCGCAGAATAACGACGTGGACGCCTTCGACAAACTGCTGTTCAAACATATCGGTCACGTGGGCAGTAACAAGGTGCGGAGCTTCTGGCTGGGCCTGACGCGCGGCCTGACCAGCGCGACGCCAACCGGCGATGCGACCAAACGTTACTACCAGCATCTGAACCGTCTGAGCGCCAACCTGGCTCTGCTGTCTGATGTTTCCATGGCGGTGCTGGGCGGTAGCCTGAAGCGTCGCGAGCGTATCTCCGCCCGTCTGGGCGACGTGCTGAGCCAGATCTTCCTGGCCTCTGCGGTGCTGAAACGCTACGACGACGAAGGCCGTCAGGAAGCGGATCTGCCGCTGGTGCACTGGGGCGTGCAGGATGCGATGTATCAGGCGGAACAGGCGATTGACGACCTGCTGGCGAACTTCCCGAACCGCTTCGTGGCTGGCGCTCTGCGCGTGGTGATCTTCCCGACCGGTCGTCATCATCTGGCGCCGTCCGACAAGCTGGACCACAAGGTGGCGAAGATCCTGCAGGTTCCGAGCGCAACCCGCTCCCGCATTGGCCGCGGTCAGTATCTGGCACCAACGCCGCATAACCCGGTGGGCCTGCTGGAAGAGGCGCTGCTGGACGTGATGGCCGCCGACCCGATTCACCAGAAAATCTGCAAACAGCTGGGTAAAAACCTGCCGTTTACCCGTCTGGACGAACTGGCGAAACAGGCGCTGGCCGGTGGCATTATCAATAACGACGAAGCTGCGCTGCTGGTGAAAGCCGAAGAGAGCCGTCTGCGCAGTATTAACGTGGATGATTTCGAACCGGAAGAGCTGGCGACGCAGCCGGTAAAGCTGCCGGAGAAGCACCGCAAACCTGAAGCGGCATAACCCGCTTCGCTCTGACAAACCCCGCCCGGTGCGGGGTTTTTTATTGCCACATTTTCTCGTAATGACGTGCTACAGTGTCAAAAAGGGGTCGTTTGAGGAGTCTGTATCGTGCCTGGTTTGAAGATTTCGATTTTGCAGCAGCCTTTAGTGTGGATGGATGGCCCTGCCAACCTGCGCCACTTTGATCGTCAACTGGAAGAGATTACCGGGCGAGATGTGATTGTCCTGCCGGAGATGTTTACCACCGGCTTCGCGATGGAAGCGGCGAAACAGTCAATGCCTCAGGAAGAGGTGGTCGCCTGGATGCATGCCAAAGCGCAGCAAACCAACGCGCTGATCGCCGGGAGCGCCGCACTGCAGACGGAACGCGGCCCGGTGAACCGCTTCCTGCTGGTTGAGCCGGAAGGGAAGGTGCATTTTTACGATAAACGCCACCTGTTCCGCATGGCCGATGAACATCATCATTATGAAGCCGGTAACGAGCGCGTGGTGTTCGAGTGGCGCGGCTGGCGTATTCTGCCGCTGGTCTGCTACGACCTGCGCTTCCCGGTGTGGTCGCGCAACCGCAACGATTACGACCTGGCGCTGTACGTCGCCAACTGGCCCGCGCCGCGCTCGCTGCACTGGCAGGCGCTGCTGGTGGCTCGCGCGATTGAAAACCAGGCGTACGTGGTGGGCTGTAACCGCGTGGGGACGGACGGCAACGGCCACCACTACCGCGGCGACAGCCGGGTGGTGAACCCGCAGGGCGAGATTATTGCCACCGCCGAACCGCATCAGGCGACGCGCATTGATGCGGAGCTGTCGTTGACGGCGCTGAAGGAGTATCGGGAGAAGTTCCCGGCGTGGCAGGATGCGGATCCGTTTAGCATTGGGTGAAAAAATGCCGGGTGGCGGCTACGCCTTACCCGGCCTACCAATGTCGCTCGCTTCTTTTAACTCACTAACGCCTGCCCGTCTTTGCGGCTCTCCGTCGCGGCCACGTAGTGCCCTTCCGGCATACGATAGATCACCTGCGCACCGCCGAAGTTGTAATCCTGGAGCGGATCTTCCACCACGATCTGATGCCCGCGCTCGCGCAGCGCGGCAATGGTGTTGCGATCAAACGTCGATTCAACAATCACCTCCCTGCCCTGCACCACGCGCCAGCGCGGCGCGTCGATGGCCGCCTGCGGGTTTTGCCCGTGCAGCATAATGCGCAGCGCCATCTGCATGTGCCCCTGCGCCTGCATCGGGCCGCCCATCACGCCGAAGGACATCAGCGGCTGGCCGTTGCCGTCCATCGCAAAGCCCGGAATGATGGTGTGGAAAGGACGCTTGCTGCCCGCCAGCGCGTTCGGGTGTTTGGGATCGAGCACAAAGCCGCAGCCGCGGTTTTGCAGGCTGATTCCGGTATCCGGCACCACAATGCCTGAACCGAAGCCCATAAAGTTGGACTGGATAAACGAAACCATCATCCCGCTGGCGTCCGCGGTGCTGATGTAGACCGTGCCGCTCTGCGTCGGTGAACCGTACACAAAGTCAGAGGCGTTATCGCGATCGATAAGCGCCGCACGCGACTTCAGATAATGGTCGCTCAGCAGCTCTTTTGCTGCGAACTCCATATGTTCTTCATCCGCCACGTAGCGGTCGAGATCCGCCAGCGCCAGCTTCATGGCTTCAATGGATAAGTGCAGAGACTGCACGGAGTCCGGATGATGTTTCTCAATGCCGCATTGCTCCAGAATACCGAGTGCAATCAGCGTGGCGATCCCCTGCCCGTTTGGCGGCAGCTCCTGTACCGAGCCGCCCGCGAAGTCGCGCGACAGCAGTTCAACCCAGTCCACGCGATGGTTTGCCAGATCTTCCGCTGACAGGTGCGCGCCGTGCTCCTGGGCGAAGGCGGCGATTTTCTGCGCCAGCTCACCACGGTAAAAGGCTTCACCGTTGGTTTTGGCAATCAGCTCCAACGAATGTGCCTGCGCCGGGTTACGGAAGATCTCCCCCACGCGTGGGGTGCGGCCTTCCGGCGCGAAGCAGGCGCTAAAGCCAGGCTGATCTTTCAGCTTGTTATAGCCGCGCTGCCAGAGATGACCAATCAGCGGCGAGACCGGGAAGCCGTTGCGCGCGTAGTCAATCGCAGGCTGCGCCAGCGTGGTCAGCGGTAGCGTGCCGAAGCGTTCTGCCAGGGCCACCCAGCCCGACACCGCACCCGGCACCGTCACCGCGTCCCAGCCGATTTCCGGCACTGCGCTTTTACCGGCAAACAGATCCGCATGCCAGCTGGCCGGCGAGCGCCCGGACGCGTTCAGGCCGTGAAGTTTTTCACCGTCCCAGACGATGGCAAAGGCGTCGCTGCCGATGCCGTTGCCGGTCGGCTCAACAACGGTCAGCGCCATGGCGGTGGCAATGGCCGCATCGACGGCGTTGCCACCCAGCTGCAGCATTTTCATTCCCGCCTGCGCCGCCAGCGGCTGCGAAGTGGCAACGGCGTTGTGGCCCATCATCGGCGGGCGGCGTGAAGTGTAACCGGATGTAAAATCAAGCGCTTTGGTCATCATGACTCCTTAGTCGTGGCGCGGATCGAGCGCATCGCGCAGCCCGTCGCCAAGTAAATTAAAGCCCTGCACGGCAAGGAAAATCGCCACGCCGGGGAAAACGGACATCCACGGCGCCTGCTCAAGGAAACCTTTCGCGGTATTAAGCATGGACCCCCAGGACGGATTGGGCGGCTGCTGCCCCAGCCCTAAAAACGACAGGCTGGCTTCGGCAATAATCGCCGAGGCAATGGCCAGCGTGGCCTGAACCATGATCGGCGACATCACGTTTGGCAGAACGTATTTAATGATGATCCAGCGATCCGGCAGGCCAATCGCCCGCGCGCCGTCGATGTACTCTTCATTGCGAATGGCGATCACCTGCCCGCGCGTCAGGCGGGCGAAGATCGGCATCGCCGAAAGACCGATGGCGATCATCGCGTTGGTCAGGCTCGGGCCTAAAAATGCCCCCAGCGCGATCGCCATGATCAGGAACGGGCAGGCCAGCAGCGCCTCGATAAAGCGCGAGATGACGCCGTCCCACATTTTCTGGAAGTAGCCCGCCACCAGCCCCAGCGGCACGCCGATGGCCACCGCGATAACCACAGACATACAGCCCGCCATCAGCGAGGTTCGCGCTCCCCAGATTATGCGGGACAAAATGTCGCGCCCCAGCTCGTCGGTGCCGAACCAGTACATCGCTGACGGCGCTTCGCGCACCGCGAGGAAGTTGGCTTTAACCGGGTCAAACGGGGCGATCCACGGCGCCAGCAGCGCCACCAGCACAAAGAAACCCACCACAAGCGCGCCAACCACCGCGCTTTTATTGCCGAGGAATTTCTTCAGCACCCGGTTCTGCGCGTGCGGCAGCGCGGGGGCTACGGTTTGCGTCGTCAGTTCCGCCATCGTTAACCTCGCATTTTCGGGTTGATAAGGACGTAAAGCACGTCGGCCAGCAGGTTGAGCAGCAGGAAGCCGATCGCCACGATCAGCACCACGCCCTGCACCACCGCGTAGTCACGGTTGAACACCGAGTCGACGATCATCTTGCCAAAGCCCGGAATGGTGAACACCTGCTCGGTCAGCACCGCGCCGCCCAGCAGCTCGCCGAACAGCAGCGTGGTGAGGGTGATCACCGGCACCAGCGCGTTGCGAAACGCGTGCTTTAGAATGACCGCCTTCGGCAGCAGCCCCTTGGCGCGTGCGGTACGGATATAATCCGCTTTCAGCACCGCAATCATCGACGCGCGGGTATGGCGCATCAGCGTCGCCGCCAGCCCGGTTCCGAGCACGGACGCGGGCAGCAGCAGCGTGCGCAGGTTCTGAAGCGGATCTTCACTGAACGGCACGTAGCCGGACGCGGGCAGCCACTGCAGGTTCACCGAGAAGACCAGAATCAGCAGGATCCCCAGCCAGAAGTGGGGAATAGAGATCCCCGAGATCGCCACGAAGTTCGCCCCGTGATCGACCCAGCTGTTTTTGTTCACCGCCGCAAGGATCCCCATGCTGATGCCAAACACCAGCGCAATAATCATCGCCAGCAGCGACAGCTCCAGCGTAACCGGCAGCTTGCTGGCGATAAGCTCGGTCACCGGCTCGTGCGTGCGCAAGGAGACGCCCAGATCGCCCTGCAGCGCCCGCGTCAGCCAGTGGAAATACTGAACCGGGATCGGCGCATCCAGGTTCAGCTCCGCGCGCAGCTGGGCGATCACCGCCGGATCGCGTTCCTCACCGGCCATCGCAATCAGCGGGTCGCCGGGCAGCAGCTTTTGCAGCCCGAACACCATCATGCTTACCAGCAATAGCGTCGGGACGGCCAGCAGCAGACGTTTGCAAATCAGTTCCAGCATGGGTTCTCCTCAGGACGTTTATTTCGCCAGCGTCAAACCCGCCAGACGCACGATGCCGTCCGGGTAAGGCTTAAAGCCCTGCACGCGCTTGTTCAGGCCAAAAATGCGCGGCTCGAAGTAGAGGTAGGCAATCGGCATATCGGTTTGCAGCTGCTTCACCACCTTGTCATACAGCGGCTGGCGTGCGGTCTGGTCGATGCTCTGGCGCGCCTGCGTCAGCCACTCATCGACCTGCGCGTTGCTGTAACGGCCATCGTTAAGCGTGCCGTTGCTGTGGATAAAGCCGTAGATGCTGCCGTCCGGATCCGGGCGACCCGACCAGCCGGAGAAGCTCAGCTGATAATCACCGCTCTGCTGGCGATCCAGCAGCGTGGCAAATTCGGTCATCTGCAGGTTCAGCGTGAAGCCGGCCTCGGCGACCATCGCCTGCAATACCTGACCCACCTGCTGCGAGGTTGGGTTGTTCGGCACCAGCAGGTTGACGGTCAGCGGCGTGGTGACGCCTGCCGCTTTGAGCAGCGCTTTGGCTTTATCAACGTCGCGCGGCGGAACCGGCAGATTCACGTGATACGGGCTCACCGTCGAAAACGCCTGGTTGGCTGGCGTATACAGCCCTTCAAAGACCACCTGGTTTAACGCATCACGGTCGATGGCCTGAGAAAACGCCTCGCGCACGCGGGCATCTTTGAACGGATCGTTCGCCGGGACCTTGCCGTTGTTAATATTGAAGGTGATCCCCTGATAGCCCAAGCCGGTGACCTTCGCCAGCGCCAGCTTGCTGTCGGCTTCGACGGTTTTGACGTCGCTGGCGGCGATGCCTTCGGTCAGATCCAGATCGCCCGCGCGCAGGTTCGCCAGACGCACGGAGGCATCCGGGATCGGCAGATAGATAATTTTGTCGAAGTGGTAGGCGCCTTTGTTCCAGTAGTTGTCGAAGCGGGTCAGAACGATGCGGTCCTGCGACACGCGGCTGTCGAACTTGTACGGGCCGGAACAGACCGGATGGGCGGCAAAGTCAGGCTTTTTCGCGGCCTCGGGTGCCATCATCGCGCCCGCGCGGTCGGTAAGCTGCATCAGCAGCGCGGCGTCCGGCGTTTTCAGGTGCAGCGCTATCTGCATCGGGCCGGTGACCTCTACCGATTCCACGGAGGAGATCTCGCTTTTCCGCAGGGAGCCTTTGAGGGTCAGGGCGCGGTCGAGGTTGTATTTCGCGGCGGCGGCATCGAATTTCTCTCCGTCATGGAAGGTCACGCCTTCGCGCAGATCCATGGTCAGCGTTTTGCCGTCGGCGCTCCAGGCCCACGATTTCGCGAGACCTGGCACGACCTTCAGATGCTCGTCGACGTCCACCAGCCTGTCGCACAGGGAGGCAAACACGAAGCGGCCATAGTAGGTGCGCGCCAGGTGCGGGTCGAGCATGTCCGGGTCTGCCCCCAGGCCGATTCGCAGCACGCTTTCAGAATGGGCGGGCAGCGCCGCGCCAAGCAACATAACACTTCCCAGTACGGTCAAAAGAGAATTACGCATTGTCATTATCATGAGTTCCTTGAAGGAAGGGAGGAGTGAGTGGCCGCGTGTTCAAACAGCGCGCGGCGGCGCAGAAAGGCTGCGGATGGCGGTGCGATCTGGATAACGCTGCGATCGCGGTTAATCTCCTGCCAGCGGTGGCAGGCAACCTGACGCCCGCCGTCGAGCACCTGATTAATCGGCTCGACCTGGCGGCATTCGTCAGTGACGTACGGGCAGCGGGTGTGGAAGCGACAGCCCGACGGCGGGTTCGCCGGGTTCGGCAGATCCCCCTGCAGCAGCGGCGCGTCGCGCTCAATACCCGGCTGCATCTGCGGCGCCGAGGCGATCAGCGCCTGGGTGTAAGGGTGCAGCGGTGCGTCAAAGATCTCGTCGACGGTGGCAAGCTCAACGATTTGCCCAAGGTACATCACCGCCACGCGGTCGCTCATGTGGCGGATCACCGCCAGACCGTGGGCGACGATCACCATCGTCAGCCCCAGCTGGTGCTTCAGGCTCTCCAGCAGATTAACCACCTGCGCCTGCACCGATACATCCAGCGCGGAAACCGGCTCGTCGCCCAGCAGCAGCTTTGGCCCCGAAGCCAGCGCGCGCGCAATGCCAATACGCTGGCGCTGCCCGCCGGAAAACTCGTGCGGATAGCGCCCGGCCCAGGCGGCAGGCAGGCCAACGGTCTTGAGCAGCTCCGCGACGCGGTACTGACGATCCGCTTTCTTCATGTTCTGGTGCAGCCACAGCGGCTCACCGACGATCTGCTCCACCGTCATGCGCGGGTTCAGCGAGGCAAAAGGATCCTGAAAAATAATCTGCAGCTCGCGCCGGAGCTGGTTCAGACGGGCGCCTGTGGCGTGGGTAATCTCCTCCCCCTGATAAAACACGCGTCCTTCGCTGGCGGCCAGCAGACGCAGCAGCAGACGGCCAAGGGTGGATTTCCCGGAGCCGGACTCGCCGACAATCGCCAGCGTTTCGCCCGGCATCACGGCAAGCGAAACGCGATCGACCGCCGTGACAAACCGGGCCGGGGAAAAGAGTTTTTTCGGACCAGGGAAAAGCTTGCTGAGGTCCCGGGCTTCAAGAATGGGCGTGGTCATGCGGTCTCTCCCAGGGCAATGTGGTGTTCAAGCGGCACGCGGAAGCAGGCGACCTGATGGCCCGCGCCGAGCGTGGTGAGCTGCGGTTTTTCATCATGACAGCGCGACTGCGCAAACGGGCAGCGCGTCGCGAAACGGCAGCCTTGCGGCATGGACTCCGGCAGCGGGACCGATCCGGGAATGGTGGAGAGCTGGCCTTTGCGTGCGCCCAGCGAAGGGATCGAGCCCATCAGGCCGATGGTGTACGGGTGCTGCGGGTCAGCGAATATTGCCTCAACGCTCCCCTGCTCCACCACCTGCCCGGCGTACATTACCGCCACCTGCTGGGCCACTTCAGCCACCACGCCTAAATCGTGGGTGATCATCAGCACCGCCGTGCCGGTTTCCTCTTTTAGGGTGTTCAGCAGGGTCAGGATTTGCGCCTGGATGGTGACGTCGAGCGCGGTGGTGGGTTCGTCGGCAATCAGCAGTTTAGGGTGGTTGATCAGGGCCATGGCAATCATCACGCGCTGGCGCATGCCGCCGGAAAGCTGGTGCGGATACGCCTTGAGGCGCATCTCCGCCGCCGGGATCTGTACCTTCTCAAGGATCTGCAGCGCGACCTTCATCGCCTCCGGGCGCGTAACGTTCTGGTGACGCATGACCGCTTCACTGAGCTGATCGCCTAACGTGAAGGCCGGATTGAGCGAGGTCATCGGCTCCTGGAAAATCATCGCCAACTCGCTCCCGCGCAGGTCGGCATACTCCCGCGGCGAAAGCTTGCGCAGGTCGTGGCGGCGAAACTGCATCTCGCCGCTGACAATCTGCGCGCTGGCGGGCAGTAACCCCATCAGCGCCAGTGAGGTGATACTTTTCCCGCAGCCGGACTCCCCCACCAGCGCCAGCGTTTCGCCCGCTTTGACCGTCAGGGAAATTCCGTCCAGGACGCTGACCGGCGAGCCGGAAAACTTAACGTTGAGATTATTCAGCCGGAGTACAGGCGTGGAGTCCTTAAACGGGATCGTCGTCATAGCGTGAAATCGTCCTCAAGGTGGATCGCCTGAATCAGGGCGTTTTGCAGGCTGAGCAGGTGTTCGCGCATGGCGGCCGCTGCTTCATTAGGCTGGCGATGGATAATCGCGGACATGATCTTGTGATGGTGGTCGTTGTAGCTGTCGACACGTTCGGGCGTGCGGGCTAATTCACGCAGATGCTGCCAGCCGGGTTCGCGCCGCACGGCGTCAATGGCGTCAAACAGGCCGAGCATCAGGCGATTGCCCGCCGCCTCGGCAATGGCGCGGTGAAAGGCGCTATCCCAGAGTTCATTGAGATCGCGGTCATCCGGGCTGACCTTGTCGATGCGTTCCAGCATGCGCTGCATGAGCGCGAGGTTTTCCCTGGTGGCACGCAGTGCCGCAAGCCGGGCTAAGCCGGGTTCGATCTGTATACGAGCTTCCATCACTTCCAGCAGATTGGTCTGCTGAACCAATCCCTGAAGGGCCAGCGGTTCAACAGGGGCAGCCGGACCAATAAAGGTGCCTTTGCCCTGTTTACGCCAGATCCGCCCTTCTTCTTCCAGCACGTCCAGCGCGCGACGCACTTCGCGTCGTCCTACGCCGAGTGTTTCCGACAGCTCACGTTCCGTGGGCAGCGGAGTGCCTGGTGTTGACTCATGCTGGTTGATTAGCCCGCGCAGTTGCTCAAGCGCGGTGCTGGAATTGGCCAGAAACCGTGACGGTTTTTCCATATTGGTTCGCTCACTATCATCGTTATTTTCTTTTTATGAACGATAAGTTATTGATATGGCGTGCTACTTATCGTGCTAATGATTAAGCAATAAACGAACCAATTTTTTAATGGTTCAAAAGAGATTTAAAAAAGCGGTAGTAAATGAAGGGGTTACAGCAACGTATTGTTACAGATGCAAGCGGCATCCTGAGACGATAAAGGCCAGAAAAGAACATGAAACGCACAAAAACAGTGCAAATATTGCACCGTAATAGTGCCATTGTTAATTTTTTGCACTATAGATGATAACAATAAGTTAACAAAAAGTAATAAATAAGGCGTGCTTACGCCTGAAAATGGCCCCCTTGCGAGGGCCGCGAAAGATTAAGGAACAGGCTGCCAAAGCGTCGCAGCCGCAGTCGGCACCCAGTCGGACTGAGACGTATGCCCCTGCACGCAGCGATACTGTGTGCCGTTATACGTGACAATTTCTCCAGTCTTATAGCGCGTACCGACTTTCCACTCGCCTTCCGGCTCAGGCGTCACAGACCCCTCTTTCGTCGTGGCTTTAAGCGGTGTACTGGCGAGAGACTGATGACCTTTGGCATTTTCGGCGATCACCTGGTAGCTGTAGGTTGTTCCCGCGCGCAGGCCGCTGTCGAAGATCTGCGTTCCGCTTACGGTGAGTAACTCCGCCCCATCGCGTAGTACGTGGTATTTCACCGCGTTGTCTACCGCATTCCATTTCACCGTCAGGCTGTTTTCCGTCGAAGAAACCAGGGCCAGGCCGCCTGGCGCGTCAGGACGTCCCTCTTCGACCTGTACGGTTTCTACCTTAACCACGTTGCTGCTTTCAGAGATATTGTTCGCTGCATCACGTGCTTTCACGCTGTAGTGGTACACCACACCGCCGGTCTCTACCGCATTATCGGTCCACTGGGTGTCCGTTGAAGACCCGACTTTGATGTCATTACGGTAGATGTCATATCCCACTACGCCACGGTCATCGGTGGAGGGCTGCCAGGCAAGGGTGATAGTCAAGCCATTGTTCAGCACCTTCAGTCCTGCTGGCGCAGTTGGCGCGACGGTATCCTGCGGGCGTTCAGGCGACATCAGGTCCGCGCGCTCTTTCATTTCATTGAAATAGTCAACCTGCTGCGGGATGGACAGTTGCTGATCGTTTGAACCCAACGTCCAGATAAAGAACCCACCATAGCCGTTTTCCGCCTGCCAGCCCGCACGGTTTACGTTGTTCTGTCGGTTCTCAACAAAGCGACCTTCTGGCCCCCACTGGGAGTTGATGGTCTGACCGAGAACGATTTTGCTCTTATCACCCACCGCCCGGGCGTAGTTAGCCATCGCCACGTCATACTTAAAGCGTGGGCCGGCGTCATAGGCCATGACGTTGAAGAAATCGAAAACGTTTTTCCCCTGCGTCAGCAGCGGCAGAACTTCGCCATGGTGTGAAGAGCGAGCCGTCTCAACGAAGGAACAATTCTCGGTTACCGCGCTGTTGGTGCAGTTCTCCGGGTCAGCACCAACGTGATAGGTGGTCAGGCTCAGCAGCTTTTTGCTGCCGGACGCATTGAGCTTGCTACGAACCCGTTCAGCCAGATCCAGCAGGTTTGCGTTTTCCTCTGGCGTGACGCGATCGGGCTTTTCAAAGTCAAAATCGATGCCGTCAAGCTGAACGGTACCCGCCTTCTGGTAGTTCGCCATATTACATTTGCCTTGCCAGTCGGCGCTCAGGCATTCGCCAACCATCTCTTCCGGCTTCAGGTTCTTTTTATATACCGGGAAGTTGGTATTCAGCAGATTCACCAGATTCTGCGCCAGCGTTTCTCGCGTTTGCGCGTTATTCAGATAAGACCACATCGCGGAATACGTCTCGCCGCCGAGCGCCAGCATCATTTTTTTCTCCGGGTGCGCCAGCTTCAGCTGACTCCACACGACATAGGCTGGCGCATTAATGTACCAGGGATCATATTGTGGTACTGCAACAATATTATCGGAACTGGACAGCTTACCGCTTGCATCCCAGCCACCAAATGAAAGCAGGAATGTATCCGCTTTCACCTCTTTCATATCCTCAACGGACTCGACCGGAACGCCCCAGGAGGTCAGATAGGTGACCGCTCGCGGTGCCTGCGCCGCGAAAGCCGACTGCGCCATTAGTGCGCTACCAATTAACAGAGATAATGTAAGTTTTTTCATCAAAGTTCCTTATTGCTTTGTGATGATAGTCCTGTGGATTACCTCGCAAATTGTCTTTTTTTTTAGCGCCGAGATCGTTGGGGATAATAGAGTGGTGAATCAGGAAACCCTCCGCGTTAAATAAGAAATATCTCTCGCATTTATAATAAATACTTCAACGACAGCGCGGGAGAATTCTCGCATCCTGTAAGACGCTTCTTTATTTAATTTTCCCATCTTCACCAATTAAAAAAGATGGCATACCTGTGTTCCCGCTCTTTTATCAGGGAAAATTCAGGAATTAATCACAACTATTATCCAACTAGGGACGCTCTCAATGAAATATGCAACAAACGTGATGCGAAAACAGGGTGGTTTTACCCTGCTTGAACTGCTGGTCGTGCTGATGATTATTGCGCTGCTGGCAGGATTTGTCGGGCCAAAAGTCTTCTCAAATGTCGACTCGGCTAAGGAGAAAACCGCCATGCGCCAGATGCGCTCGCTTGCTGAGGCTCTAGGGCAATATCGCCTCGACACCGGCAGTTATCCAAGTGAAACACAAGGTCTGAAAGCGCTGACTGAAAAGCCTTCCAACGCGCAAAACTGGAATGGCCCTTATCTTAGCCAGCATGTGCCGTTAGACCCGTGGGGCAATCCGTACCAGTGGCATAACCCCGCCCGGACAAAAGACGCCATTAATGAAGTCGAAATTACCTCCGGCGGTAAAGACGGTAAGCCTGTCACTTACGGGTTCTGAATATGCTGCGCCTGTCCATATATTCGCTGTTTATCTTCAGCGTATTTTCCTGCCGGGCCGATTGCTGGCAGTTGGCGGGAGAACGTTACGGCATTGAGCCAGAGCTATTACAGGCGATAGCGATAGTGGAATCCAACGGTAATACCCGGGCCATCAACAAAAATCGTGATGGCTCAATGGATGTCGGTCTGATGCAGATCAATAGCATTCACTTCGATGCGCTGCGTAAATTTCGTATTAGTCAAAAAGATCTGCTAACCGACCCTTGCCAAAGTGTCATGACCGGCGCCTGGATCCTGGCAGGTCAAATCCAGCGCTTTGGTTATACCTGGGACGCGGTGGGGGCGTATAACGCCGGAACGGCAAATACCCCCCAGCGCCGCGCGCTTCGTCAACAATACATAAAAAAAGTGGCTCCGCATTATGCCCGCCTTAAAAGGCAGAGCCATACACTGTCGCCAAAATGAAACCATATACCGTCACCATCCTCCAGGGGGGGAAACGCGTCAATCAGACCGTACTTGCCGCGTCGCCTGATGATGCCAGCGCCCGCATTATTGCCGGCGGCGGCATCGTTTTGCAGGTACAGGAACGCCCCGCCCGCAAGGAGAAACGCTTTCCACTGAATCTGTTCTTGCAGGAGCTTATCGCTCTGCTGGAAGCCGGGCTGGTCGTGGTCGAGGCCGTCGAAGCGCTGCGCGAAAGCAGCCGCGATGGTGGCACCTCGCTGGTTCTGGATACGCTGGTTAAAAAGCTCTACGAAGGAGCGCAACTCTCCCAGGCGATGATGGCGCTACCAGCACTGTTTCCGCCTCTGCTGATTAACACCGTTGCCTCTTCTGAGCAAACCGGACACTTACCCGAAGCGCTAAAGCGTTTTCAGTTTTACGAATCAAGAATGGAAATTCTGCGCAAGCGGATTAAATCAACCCTGCTCTATCCGACGATTGTCATTGCCGCCGGCGGGATAATTCTGTTCTTTCTGCTCGGCTTTATTATTCCACGTTTTTCCGTGGTGTTTGACGGGATGAAGAACCCGTCCGCCAGCGCACAGCTTATCCTCTGGTGGGGACGCCTGACGCAAACCCATGGCTCGCTGCTGCTGGCCGGTTGCGCGGCAGCGGTCGCAGGCATCGTGATGGCGGTGCGCAGCCCGCGCCTGCGCCAGCGTGCGCTCGGTTTGTTGCTGCGCATTCCCGCCTTACGCCAGCAGCATCAGCTTTCTGTGCTGGTGCGTTTTTACCGCACGCTGGGCCTGCTGCTGCAGGGCGGCCTTCCCGCGCCAGATGCGCTAATGCTGAGCCGGGAGATCCTGCCCGCCACGCATCGTCAGCAGGTTGAACAGGTTATCCGCGACGTCGCCGCCGGCGAGTCGCTCTCCCGCATGCTGGAAGCCCAGCAGATGACGACTCCTGTCGCCAGCCGCCTGCTGCAGGTCGGCGAACGCAGCGGCGAACTGCCTGCCATGTGCGAGCGGATCGCCGCTTTTTATGATGAATCGCTGGAACGCGCGATTGAAACCTTTAGCAAAATTTTTGAACCGATTCTGATGATGGTCGTTGGCGGTATCGTTGGGCTCGTCGTGTTTTTACTGTACATGCCCATTTTTGAACTGGCAGGAGGATTGCAATAATGTCTCACTCACCGTCTGTAGAACCCCTTTTCGACCTGCCAGACGAGCAGCGCTGTCAGGCGCTGGCGGAACTGCTGGACAGTTTCCCCGGCGCGTTAGAAGAAGCCGCCGGTTCCCTGGGGCTCACGCCGCTCTCACCCACACAGCTCGCCGACAGCGAAGAGGATTTCGAAGCCGTGCCGCTGACCGAATCGCTCAGCCAGCGAGCATTGCCGCTGCGCGTTAACGGTCAGCTCCACGTTGCGCTGGGCGATCCGTTTTCACTGGCGCTGCGCCAGTGGGCTTATAACGTGAATGCGCTCCCCGCGCTCGCCCCGCTCTCTCAGCTTAATGCCCGCCTTGATGAACTGGCAAAACAGCAGCGCACGCTCGATCAGCTGGAGCAGCAGCAGAGTGAAGAGAATAAAGAGGCCCGGTGGCTGGAGATCACCCCAGCAGCCATCGCCAGTGAACCCCATGCCGTCATTAAGCTGGTTAACGCCACGCTGTTTGATGCCCTGCAGAGCCGCGCCAGCGATATTCATCTTTGCGCCGTCGCAGATGGGTTGATGGTGAAGTACCGCATTGATGGCGTCCTGCACAGCATTCGCCACTGCGCCGGACTGCAGCAGGCGGAGCAGGTGATCTCCCGTCTCAAGGTATTAAGCTGCATGGACATTTCCGAACGACGCACGCCACAGGACGGGCGCTTTAAGGCGTTGATTCTCCAGCGTCCCGTCGATTTTCGCGTGTCCATCATGCCGGGCGTCTATGGCGAGGATGCCGTACTGCGCGTGCTGGATAAATCTCACGATCAAAACCTGCGCCTGGAGACGCTCGGCTTTGATGAACACACGCTGGGCGCGATTCGCCAGTTAACCCATCTGCCCCACGGTATGGTGCTCGTCACCGGGCCAACGGGGAGCGGGAAATCCACCACCCTCTATTCAGCACTCAGCGAACTCAACAGCGGTGAATGCAAAATTATCACCATTGAAGATCCCGTGGAGTACCAGCTCAACAGCGTGCTGCAAATTCCGGTCAACGATAAAAAAGGGCTCACCTTCGCCCGCGGCCTGCGCGCCATTTTGCGTCACGACCCGGACATCATTCTGGTGGGTGAGATCCGCGACGGTGAAACCGCCGGCATTGCCGTGCAGGCGGCGCTCACCGGCCACGTGGTGCTCTCCTCGGTTCACGCCAATGACGTCTTTAGCGTACTGGAACGTTTTTTATATATGCAGGTGGAGCCCGCCAGCCTGATCACCGCCCTTAACGGCGTCGTGGCGCAGCGGCTGGTGCGCCAGATTTGCCCGGACTGTATTGATGACACCACGCCCACAGATGACCTTCTCGCGGCGTGGCAATCCGGACCGCTGCAGGAGCTCACGCCCCGCTGGCGTCGAGGGCGAGGCTGCGATACCTGCCGCGACAGCGGTTTTCGCGGCAGGCTGGCGCTGGCGGAAGTGCTGCATTTCAGCGATGCGATGAAAGAGGCAATGCTGGCGCGATCGCCCCGGCGCAGGCTAAAGGAAGTGGCGCTGAATGACGGTTTTGTTCCGCTCTCGACCATCGCGCTGCGCGCCGTGGTCGAAGGCAAAACCACCTGGGAGGAGGTAAACCGTGTTATCACTCACTAACACCTGGCAGTGCGACATCTGGCCTCATGCCGTGCGGTTGCGCCGCAACAACGTGGTTCTCGCCACCCATGAACGCCGGCCAGATGAGCCTCTTGACGCCGCGCTCGAAACGCTGCTGCGCCTGCGCCCTTCCGTCTTACCGTGGCGTGACGCGGTGGAGTTTCACCTCGATACCGACGATCTGACGTTTTTAATTCAGCCCTGGCATGACGGCGTGACCACACCGCAGGAACTGCTCCAGCTCGCCCGACAGCAGGCAGTTCTTCGCGCGAGTCCGCCCGTCGACTGGCAGGTGCGCTTCGAGACCCTTAACTGGCAGCAGTCAGCGCTGGCCGCGTGCCTGAAGCAACCTTGCTGGCACCTGCTTGTCGCGCTGGCGCGTCGGGAGCGGCTGCGTTTTCGCGGTGTTGTCACGCCGTTTCAAAAGCTGTTTAGCCACTTCGCCGCCGCACTGCCGGAAAACGGCCTGTTTGTGGCGATGAGCCCCCACCATAGCCGGATTGCCAGCCGTCAGCACCACAGCTGGCGCGACGTCTGGACACTCACCCTGCCACAGCAGGAGATGGACGCCCAGCTGCGGGTTATCGCCCGGCTAAGCGGAATGCAGGACTGTCCTGGCTACGTCATTCATACCGACGGTGAGCATCACCAGGAAGTCGCGCTACAGGAGAGTCCTCATGACGCCGCTGTTTACGCGTAGTTCCCCGTGGGCCGTACGCACGCTGCTGTTAACCGGACTCCTCTGTTTACCGCTCACCGGTGCCGTGATGTATGGCCTGTTTGAGCACCAGCGCCTTGAGCTGGAGACATCGCAGGTACAGCAGCAGCTCGCCCAACGGCAGCAGGTGCTGCGCAAGCTGCGTGAAGCGGAGCAGCGCCGGTTGCGCCAGGCTCAGCAACTGCAGGCCGTCCCGCCGGCCATCAAGCTGCTGGACAACATCGGCAGCGTACTGACGCCTGATATTGCGCTCCTGAGCATTGACGTCATTGCCAGTAAAGGCGATGCGCGGCTTACGGTGAATGCAGGCAATCTTGACGCCCTGCTCGCCTTTAGCGAGCGGCTACAGCAGTTGCCGGCGCATGTGGTGCTTGAGAACCATCGCCAGTCGGCGCAGGGCGATCCTGCCTGGCCGATTAACGCGGTACTCGACGTCAAGGTGACGACGGAGGCGCACCATGCGGCTTCAGAATAAACCCGCCGTGCTGCGCTGGCAGGCGGCGTTATTTGCCGGGCGCATCGGAACGGTTCCGCTCGTGCTCGCCGGGCTGCCCGCAGGACTGCTGCTGTTATGGCTTGGCGGCGTGCGGCCGCACACCATCCATTTGCAGGAGAACCTTGCCCGGATCCAGGCGCAGCTACAAACCGCGCTGCCGCTGGATAAACAGCAGCCGGAACTGCAAAGCCGCATCAGCCTCGGAGAATATCAGCAGGTCAGGCTCATTTTTGAGCAGTTCAGGAGCCGAGGAATGAAGGTCGACGCCAGCCGCTATCAGCTGGAAAACGACGACGGCAAAACCGCGCTACGGCTGGATATTCCGCTGCGCGGTGAATATCTGCCGCTGATGGACGCCCTGGAAACGCTAAGCCGCACTTTGCCGTTACGCATTGAGCAGCTAAGCCTGCGGCGCGCCGGGCCATCGGAAAGCCAGCTCAGCGCCACCGTGCAGCTTCGCCTGTTGAAGGAGTCGCCATGAAACTGCCGCGCTATTTACAGCTGGCGCTGGTGCTGACCGCCGGTGCTGTTTTCTGGAGCCAGTTTGCCGATGACGAGATATCGCAAGCGCCGCTTGAGGCGCAGCCGGTCTCACGCCCGCGCCCCGCGCCAGCAAAGCCGGAGACGGCTCACGCAACGCGCATCGATCTCTTTTCAACGCCACATAGCAGGGCGCAAGACGCAGCAGAAAAGCCGCCGGAAAACGATCGGCCTGAAGAGGCGACACCAACCGCAC
Organism: Enterobacter sp. 04-C-12-SI-ECC; assembly: GCF_047530715.1. Lineage (NCBI taxonomy): Bacteria > Pseudomonadati > Pseudomonadota > Gammaproteobacteria > Enterobacterales > Enterobacteriaceae > Enterobacter > Enterobacter sp. 04-C-12-SI-ECC. Next base: position 41,693 of record NZ_JBLKDI010000023.1, on the reverse strand, counting down.
CGCCGCTACCGCTTCAGCTCCTCGGTGCCTGGTGGGAAAACCGTCAGAGGATCGTTGTGCTGACGGATGGCAAAGAGACCTGGCCGGTCTGCGAGCGCTGCAGGGCGGACGGCAGGATCTGGATCGGCAGTTCGCCGGTCAACAACTGGATTTTAAAAGCGGTGGCGAACGACCACCTCCTGTTTGAATGGCAACCCACCCATAGCCAGCAGCGGCTGGAACTGGATGAGCTGCAATCGGAACCGACACATTAATCATGAAAAAAACTATTGCTCTCACTTTTTTGTTGTCATGCGCGCTACTGAGCGGCTGTGCACAACGTGCGGCGCCTCCGGTCCGGGAATCAGTGACCGCCTCGCCGCAGGTGCTGGTTAAGCGGCTTAAGGAGATAGACCAACAGCGCATCGCCAGCCCACAGGATATTGCGCTTCGCGCCGAGCAGGCTGACATCAGCAAAAAGCTGGTCAATGACTATCTGAAAAACGCCGATCTCGCGGTGCGTCAGAACAATTACACCCTGGCGACGCAAATGTGGCGCGATGCGCTTACCTATGAGCCCGGTAACCTGCGCGCCCTGCAGGGCTTACGCAAACTCGATGCCCGTAGAGCGCTGGACGCATTGTATAAGGAGGCGGTGGCTAACAGCACCCGCGACCCGGCACGCGCGCTGCACAAAATCCAGCAGGTGCTGGAAGAAGATCCCAACTGGCCCCAGGCGCGCGCGCTGCGCGATCACCTGATGCGTGAGGTGTCGCGGATCAACCAGCCGGAGCAGCGTCTGAACCGGGAACTGCAAAAAACGATAGCGCTTAATTTTCGCGAGCACAGCCTGATGGCCATCTTTAACACCATCAGCCAGATGACCGGGGTCAATATCATCTTTGACAAAGATATTTCCTCCAGCACTACCGGCAGCCTGATAGCCAAACGCACCACTGCGGAAGATGCTATCAACGTGCTGCTGTTGTCGAATAACCTGCGGAAGAAGGTGCTGAACAGCAATACGTTGCTGATCTACCCCGCCACCGCGCAAAAAGAGAAGATCTACCGCGACGTGGTCGTCAAAACCATCTTCCTGGGTTATGCGAAAGCAAAAGAGGTCAACGTCGCCCTGCGCAATATGGTCAAGCTGAAGGATGTGCACGTTGATGAGCGAACCAACTCCGTCACCCTGCGCGGGCCAAAAGAGAACGTGGAAAAAGCGGAGCGCCTGTTAGTGACGCTCGACCGGCCTGAAGCGGAGGTCACGCTGGCCGTTGAAGTGCTGGAAGTAAATACCAACGATCTCGAAGCGCTTGGCGTGAAGCTACCGCAAACCATCAGTGCGGGTTTTGCGAAAAGTAAAGAAGGTGATTTAAAGGGAAGCGGGATCCCGCTGGGCGACCTGAGCGCCAAAAATATCATGGTCGATATCGACAATATGACCATTGACATGAAAAAGGTGTTAAGCAACGCCAGAGTGCTGGCCAACCCGCGGATCCGGGTGAAAAACAATAAAAAAGCGCTGGTTGATATTGGTCAAACGATCCCGGTACTGACCACAACCGTCAATGACGGGATTTCGCAACAGAAAGTGGATTATCAGGACGTCGGCCTGAAGCTGGAAGTCACTCCGGAAGTCAGTATGGATGACAATATCTCAATGGAGGTGAAGTTCACGCTCAGTGCCCTGGGCGCCGAAGAACCCGGTGAGAACGGAGCAAAGTATTACCGCACCACGAAACGCGAAGCCAATACCACGCTCAGCAGTATGAACGGCGAGACCCAGATGCTGGCAGGGCTGATCAAGCAGGATGAAACCACGACCCAAAAAGGAACACCGTTATTAAGCGACATCCCGGGGCTGGGCCGCCTGTTTAGCAGCAATTCCGACAACAAAGAGCGCACGGAGGTGGTGCTGTTAATTACGCCGACCATTGAGCGCAACCTCGATTTACCGGGAAGCCACGTCAGTACCATTGAGATGGGCAGCGACGATTTAACGGGCGACAGCATTCAACTGCGCGACCTGCAGCACGACGAGCCGGGCAGCGGGTTTACCGCACCGGCGCTTGCGCCGCCGGCCCATTTCCCTGACCGGGCGGCCACGCTGCCGCCACCGATCCTCGATGAGTCAGAGACGGAAAACGGAGCATCGTAATGCAACGCCAGCGCGGTTTTACCTTGATTGAGATGATCGTCACGCTGGCGCTACTCGCCACGCTTGCCGCTGCCGCTGCGCCGCTGATGCGTAACTACCATCAGCGGCAGCAGGAGACGCAGCTACGTGAGTCGCTGCGCACGCTACGCGATGCCATTGACCGTTATCACCAGGCAAGCGTGGACGGCATCATTGAGAAAAAAACCAGCGAATCGGGATATCCGCCGACACTAAAAAGCCTGGTGGAAGGCGTCCGGGATAAGACATCGCCCACTGGCGCGATGATCTACTTCCTGCGCCATATACCGCGCGATCCAATGTGCGATTGCGAGGGAAAAAATGATGAAGAGACCTGGCGGTTACGCGCATCCACGCAGCCACCCGGCGATTTCAGCGGCGGAGGGAAAGACGTGTTTGATGTCAGTAGTACCAGTACGGCCAGCGGTCTGAATGGAGTGCCCTATGCGCAATGGTGAAAAAGGTTTTACGCTCATCGAGCTGCTGGTGGTGATGGCGATCATCGCGACATTGATGACCCTGGTCGCTCCACGTTTTTTCCAGCACGCGGACAGAGCCAAAGAGGTGGTGCGCGAGCATAACCTGCATGCGCTGCGCAGCGCGATCGATCACTACCGCCGCGATCGCCTGGCGGGGCCATACAGCCTGGAGGATCTGATCGAGGCCGGTTATCTGCGCCAGATGCCGCTGGATCCCATCACCAACCGCCGCGATATCTGGGAGGCGAAGACCGATGACGAAGGGCAAATTATTGACGTCGAGACGCCACCTAAACCCGGTCAGGATCATCGCGATGCGTTCGATTAAACAACAGGGAGGTTTTACCTACCTGCTGCTGCTGATTGCGCTCTCCACGCTGGCGTTGTCGCTGCTGAAAAGCCGCGATGAGGTGCAGATGCGTTATCAGGCGCAACAGGAGGCTGAGCTTTTATTTCGCGGGGATCAAATCCGCGCGGCGATACAGGCCTACCGCGGCAACGGTGATGGCTGTTTTCCCGTGCGTTTCGAACAGCTGCTTATTGATAAACGCGGGCGAAAACCGCTTTATCACCTGCGCCAGCACTACGCCGACCCGCTAACCGGGAGTAAAAACTGGGGGATGATCCTCGATCCTCAGGGGCGCTGGATTGGCGTGCGCAGTCTCGGAAAAGGTACGCCACGGAAAAAAGTCGGCTTTCGTCACGATCCAAAACAGTTTGCCAAAGCGAAAACGTATTACGACTGGAAATTTCAGGTAGAGAGCGATCCGCAGGCCCCGCTGCCTGCGGCCTGTGGTCGCTAATGCAACGGCTGTCTTTGTCATGAAAAAACCCTCTTTGAGAAAAATAAAAACAACAAGTTTACGCAACAGTGACCATATCTTAATGCGTCAGGCCGTAAAACATACCACCAGATAAAATCATCGTTTATTTATTTTTAACTCATAGATACAGAGAAGATTCTTATTAATCAGAAGACCAGCACCGTCTTATTTTATTCTGAGGAATGAATATACTGCCTTGCCACTATTCAGGCAGGAATAGTAGGCTTAATAGCCCTCTCATATATTTTACCCTGATGAGCGAGACATAAGATGGAACCATCAATTAAACAGACTCATGAAAAAATTCGGGTTTGCGTGCGAACAAACTCTTTTTTATTCGAAAAAGGGCTTGAAGAAATAGCACGATTTTATTTTATCGCCAGAGATAAAATACTGTGCATTATCGATGCTGACACGTTTGGCACGAAGACGCATCTGGTGAAGTATCTGGAGTTCATCAGAAGAATTAAACCCGACATGCTTGTTTTGATCACGGGTCATCACACCCGAAGCGAGCAGCACGCATGGTATGTAAAAGCAAATGAATCCCTGTCGGGCTGGTGCGAAACCATTGATGCCATGAACTTTATGCGACCCAATCTCGACAGCGTTATCGATTTTTACAGAAGACAACATGATTGAAAATCTTTTGCAAACGGAGGACTAGACGTGAAGTTAAGTTTTTGTATCAGGACGAATATTATGGCGAAAATGGCCGATGTCACCGAGGCTGAATTAGTGTATGCGCTCATGACGACGGGTGAGCTGTTCGGGGTGAAAATACCGGCACCGTTACCGGGCAGGCATAATGCCAAAACGCGTAGCTTTGATTACAAAGAAGCACTGGATTTTGCTGAAGAAGTGAAAATCGCCCGAGACAGTAAAAGGCAGATCTGAAAACGTAATAAATCCATCCCTTAATCAAGTGATACCTCAATCCATTCCTTATATTTATAGCAGCACTGCCCGGATGACTTAGCGTTTTCCTTCAACATTGATAGCGCAATATAAATGACTTCAGCGTACAAGCAATCATTAATACTCCGGGCATACTCAAGTTTTTTACCCAGATAATAACTAAGCGAAACATGATCAATATTAATCCCCTGCAAGGATAATTGCGTGGCGGCATCGCCAATGAGTATTGATGCTTGCTTTTCAGGATAGACATTATTCATGAATTTTAGCCCTGCACTTTGGAAATATTCGACAGGTAGAGTTCAGGGGGCTTATGCCCCCTTGTTTACAAAAACACCTCAGAATGTATTAACGTGTTTACCAATCACAGCTACTTAAGCCCGTATTTTTAAACGTTTTTGATTCCGTCTTTCCTCTGATACCGTCCTTATTAACTGGCGTCACATAAAGCGTGACTTCCCCCCAATAGCCTAAAGTAACGCTTTTTATGTTGGAAACGACGGTGCTTCCCCACTTCCACTGAAATATCGTGTTGCCTTCAGATGCACCGCCATTAGCGTTGTAGGTGTAGGTTGCCGTTATTCTGTTACAGGCTCCGGTACTGCCGCTGTAACCCAGGTTTGTAACGAAAGGCGCAGGCTTAGATCTTATGGTAACAGCTCCACTAAAGGCCTGAGTGCCAGATAACGGCTGCCCTGAACCTTTAGGCGTCACGGCCACCCGCACGTCATAGCCCGCATAGCTGTCCGGCAGCGTGAACGTTTTTGCCGTTCCGCCTGCGACATTCCTCCACGTCTGGCCATCCTTCCACTGCCACTGGAAGCTGGAGACGTCCGTACCGGCCCCGTTTGCCGTGAAGGTATATTCCGCCCTCAGGGTCTGCCCCACCTCCGGCGTGCCGGAGATCCTTAGCCCCGTCACAGACGGCATACCATACACCGCTACCGCCGGGCTGTTCTTTACCGCACCGGTCAGCGACGGCTGGCTGCTGCCCTTCGGCGTTACCATTACCCGCACGTTGTAACCCGCATAGCTGTCCGGCAGCGTAAACGTGCTTGCCGTGCCGCCTGCGGCATTCTTCCATGCTGCACCATCCTGCCACTGCCACTGGAAGCTGGAGATGTCCGTACCGGCCCCGTTTGCCGTGAAGGTGTATTCCGCCCTCAGGGTCTGCCCCACCTTCGGCGTGCCGGAGATCCTCAGGCCCGTTACCGACGGCGCGTCATAGGCTGCCATCGTCGGACTATCCTGTACCACACCGGTCAGCGACGGCTGGCTGCTGCCTTTCGGCGTTACCACCACCCGCACGCTGTAGCCCGCATAGCTGTCTGGAAGCGTAAACGTTCTTGCCGTGCCGCCTGCAGCATTCTTCCATGTTGCACCATCCTGCCATTGCCACTGGAAGCTGGAGGCGTCCGTCCCGGACCCGTTTGCCGTGAAGGTGTATTCCGCACTCAGGGTCTGCCCCACCTTCGGCGTGCCGAAGATATGCAGATTGGTTATTGACGGCGCACCATAGGCATCCACCGCCGGGCTGTGCTGTGTATCGCCCTGCAGTTGAGGCTGGCTGCTGCCCTCCGGAATTACCGTCACTTTAATGCTGTAACCCGCATCCTCGGCCCGGAGGGTGTATTCCCGCCCCGTGGCCCCCTCGATCGGCATCCAACTGGTTCTCTCATATCTCCCCCAGATAAAGGTGGATTTATCCGTCCCGGACCCGTTTGACGTGAAGGTGTATTCTGCACTCAGGGTCTGCCCCACCTTCGGCGTGCCGGAGATGTGCAGATTGGTTACCGACGGCGCCCCATAAGCGTCTACTGACGGGCTGCTCTGTACCGCTCCGGCCAGTGCTGGCTGGCTGCTGCCCGTCGGCGTCACCACTGCCTTAATGCTGTAACCCGCGTCTCCCGCCTGAAGAGTGTATTCCCGGCCGTTAGCCCCCTCGATCGGCATCCAGCTGGTTTTCTCATATCTCGCCCAGATATAGGTTGAAGCATCCGTACCGGTTCCGTTCGCTTTGAAGGTATATTCCGCCCTCAATGTCTGCCCCACCTCCGGCGTGCCGGAAATGTGCAGATCTGCCACCGATGGCGCACCGTAAACATCTAATGCCGGGCTGTGCTGCACCGCCCCGACCAGCGACGGCTGACTGCTGCCCTCCGGTATTATCGTTACTTTAATGCTGTAACCCGCGTCTCCCGCCTGGAGGGTGTATTCCCGGCCGTTGGCCCCCTCGATCGGCATCCAGCTGGTTTTCTCATACCTCGCCCAGATATAGGTTGAAGCATCCGCACCGGTTCCGTTCGCCTTGAAGGTGTATTCCGCCCTCAGGGTCTGTCCTACCTCCGGCGTGCCGGATGTACGCACGTCCTCCACCGCTGGCGTGCCGTAAGCCGTCACCGCCTGGCTCTCCTGTAACGTTCCGGTCAGCGACGGGTGACTGCTGCCCTTCGGCGTCACCACCACCCGCACGCTGTAGCCCGCATAGCTGTCCGGCAGCGTGAACGTGCGTGCCGTATTGCCAGCGGCTGCCGCATTCTTCCATGTCTCTCCGTCCTTCCACTGCCACTGGTAGGTGGACGCATCCGCACCGCTCCCGTTTGACGAGAAGGTGTATTCCGCCCTCAGGGTCTGCCCCACCCTCGGCGTGCCGGAGATGTGCAGATTGGTTACCGACGGCGCCCCATAAGCGTCTACCGACGGGCTGCTCTGTACCGCTCCGGCCAGTGCTGGCTGGCTGCTGCCCGTCGGCGTCACCACCGCCTTAATGCTGTAACCCGCATCTCCGGCCTGGAGGGTATATTCCCGGCCGGTGGCTCCTTCGATCGGCATCCAGCTGGTTCTCTCATACCTCGCCCAGATATAGGTTGAGGCATCGGCACCGCTTCCGTTCGCCGTGAAGGTATATTCCGCCCTCAATGTCTGCCCCACCTCCGGCGTGCCGGAAATGTGCAGATCTGCCACCGATGGCGCACCGTAAACATCTAATGCCGGGCTGTGCTGCACCGCCCCGACCAGCGACGGCTGACTGCTGCCCTCCGGTATTATCGTTACTTTAATGCTGTAACCCGCGTCTCCCGCCTGGAGGGTGTATTCCCGGCCGTTGGCCCCCTCGATCGGCATCCAGCTGGTTTTCTCATACCTCGCCCAGATATAGGTTGAAGCATCCGCACCGGTTCCGTTCGCCTTGAAGGTGTATTCCGCCCTCAGGGTCTGTCCTACCTCCGGCGTGCCGGATGTACGCACGTCCTCCACCGCTGGCGTGCCGTAAGCCGTCACCGCCTGGCTCTCCTGTAACGTTCCGGTCAGCGACGGGTGACTGCTGCCCTTCGGCGTCACCACCACCCGCACGCTGTAGCCCGCATAGCTGTCCGGCAGCGTGAACGTGCGTGCCGTATTGCCAGCGGCTGCCGCATTCTTCCATGTCTCTCCGTCCTTCCACTGCCACTGGTAGGTGGACGCATCCGCACCGCTCCCGTTTGCCGAGAAGGTGTATTCCGCACTCAGGGTCTGCCCCACCTTCGGCGTGCCGGAGATATGCAGGTCTGTCACCAACGGCGCGCCGTAAATCTCCACGCCGGATTCGCCTTTTTTGCCGTTGACCGTGGCGCTCACCGTGATGGTTCCACCGGTATTTTTCGTGGTGACGGTCATTGTCCCCACGCCTCCGGTTCCGGTGATGGTGCTGGTCTCCCCCCGGGCCACCAGCTCCGGTTTGTCGATATCCCAGACAATCGCCTCGCCCACTACCGCACGGCCAAAGCGGTCCTTCACCGTGGCGGTGTAGGTAATGGTGTTCAGCCCGTTAGCTTCCACGCTGGCCGCACTGGCAGTGACCGTCACGGCTGACGCTTTCCCGGTGACCGGCTCCGTTTTTGATGACGCCTTATAGCCCTCATTTTTGGCCGCGTTGGTGGCGGTTACCGCGACAAACAGCGTTGCCCCTGTGTCCTGCTCTGTCGGGTGATAACTGTCCGACGTGGCGCCGTCGATCGCGCCACCGTCACGGTGCCACTGGTAGCTCAGCTTCACCTCACCGCCGCCGTTCTGTTCCACGTCCACCTTCTCAACGCTTACCGTGTCACCCACCTTCAGCCCGGCGGTTTGGTTCAGCGTGATGCTTTTGATCGTCGGAATCCCCTGCAGCGCCACGCCGGACTCGCCCTTCTTGCCGTTGACCGTGGCGCTCACCGTGATGTTTCCGCCGGTATTTTTCGCGGTGACGATCATCGTTCCCGTGCCTTCTGTACCGGTGACGGCGCTGGCCTCTCCCCGGCTCACCAGCTCCGGCTTGTCGATGTCCCAGACAATCGCCTCGCCCACCACCGCACGGCCGAAGCGATCCTTCGCCGCGGCGGTATAGGTAATGGTGTTGAGCCCGTTCGCATCCACGCTGTCCGCGCTGGCGGTTACCGTAACATCTGACGCCTTCCCGACCACCGGCTCCGTTTTCAACGACGCCTTATCGCCTTCATTTTTGGCATCGTTGGTCGCGGTCACCACCACAAAGAGAGTCGCCCCCGTATCCTGCTCCGTCAGGTGATAACTGTCTGACGTGGCGGCATCGATCGCGCCACCGTCACGGTGCCACTGGTAGCTCAGCGTCACCTCGCCGCCGCCGTTCTGCTCCACGTCCACCTTTTCCACGCTTACCGTATCGCCCACCTTCAGCCCGGCGGTTTTGTTCAGCGTGATGCTGCGGATAATCGGGTAACCGTTGAGCGTCAGTTGCGTCGCTTGTTTTTTGCCGCCAATATCGACCTCTATTTGCGCATTGCCCCCCGCGGATGCGGTCGTAAACGTGGCCGTCGCCTTGCCTTCTGCATCGGTTTTTTCGATCGCGTTGCTCAGCGCGCCAAACTGCTGCGTGATTAACGACCACGTTACGGGTGCGTCCGGTACGCTATTGTTGTGCTCATCCAGCGCGATGGCGGTCAGCGTCGAAGTGCTGCTCCCATTGGCATTCAGCGTATCAGGGGTACCTTTAAGCTCAACATGATTCACCTTCCCGACAGTCACATTGACGATCTTCTGCTCATCACCGGCGGAGACTTTCACCTGCGTTGGCGCTTTTTCAGGTACTACGACGGTTGCACTGGCAATACCGTGCTCATCGCTGTCTCCGGTAGGCGCTTCCCGGAACTGACTCCCTTCTATCCGCCAGGTGATGGCCTGCTTACGGCTGATAACCGCGTTATCAAACCGGTCATACAGCTGCGCGCTAACGGCTTTATCCTCACTGCCTGCGACCACGTTTTCCGGGACGTCCAGCACCACTTTTGCCACCGGCCCTGGCTCAAGGCTTACGGGCGCTGACGGGCTACTCACGGTATCTACCGTGGCGTTCACCACCCACTTCTCTGCTGCTTTTTGCGGCGCGATAAGTGCGATGGATGCTCTTCCCTCGCTATCCGTTTTGCCGCTCAGGGTTTCACCGTTACTGCTCCACGTGACGTTCTTCTCAACCGTCAGAGGCTTACCATCCTGATCGGTAACTTCAATAGTGAACGTCTTTTCCGTGGCAACTTCTGCGCGCTCGGGAGAGGCCACGAAGCGGATGGCAAGCGGGTGGGCAAAATCGACCACCAGCGCCATCTTCTCCTGCTGAACATTGTTATCACTGGCGGTGCTCTGGGTCTGGATCCCGCCTGGCGGGATCAGCGAGGCCGTAATTTCATCTTCACCATCCGCCATGATGTTTTCTATTTTTACCAGCGCCTGACCGTGCTCATCGGTGCGTACGCTGTTTTGCGACAACGAGCCAAGCGAGTTCCTGCTCTGCCAGTACACCATCTGATCGGTCAGAGGGGAGCCCTGACCGTCTTTCACCTCGGCTAACACCAGCAACGCACCGTGACTCTCTTCGAAGAACTTCACGCTGCCGTCACGGCGGATCTCACCGGGTGAAAGCAGATGATCGATACGCAGGGTGGTTATCGTTGCGCTCCCGGTAATTTTCGCCGTTCCGCTCTCCCCTGGTATCCCTTTTTTGTTGAACGGTGTGACTTCAAAGACCACGCTTCGGGCCATATCACGCGTTTGCACCTCATACGTGGCACTGCCTTCCTTGAGCAGTTCGCCTGAATCTGCGTCATACCACCGCAGCCGGGTTTTCTCAGGATCTTCATCCTCCCCTTCATTGCTTTTATAGAGATAACTCCCCTCCAGGATCTGGCCCGGGGACATGTCCCCCTTAATGGCAACGCCCTCGACGGAAGGGGCAAAATCGCCCGGCGTCACGGTCAGGTGATAGCTGGCGGAACTTAATACGTGCTCCGGATCGACAGGTGACGTTTCCGTCGCTGTGATGGTGACATCGCCCCGATGCGTTGGGTTCACCAGACCGCTGCCCGGCTCCACGGTCGCGATCGCCGTGCTGGAGGAGGTGTAGCGAATGACGCCCCCCTGCCCACCTTTCACCGCGTGCAGCAAAGGCACGCCAGCCTGCGTGGTTTTTTCCGTCGGGCTGAAATAGAGACGTCTGTCTTTTTCTTCCTGCTTATAGGCGAGAACGATATTGTTATTACGGGTAACGAACTCCGTGCGGGACTGCATGAGCGAGGGCAAAGCCGCCGCATTTTCACTTGCCAGCATTTCGGAAAGTTTTCGGCCAAACTCCCAGTGGAAATTCAGACCCACAGAGAAGTTATCCCGCTGCCCGCTAATCATGCTCTGCTCCGCGCTGACCCCTACCAGCGGCACAGGTTGCCACTTAAGCCCGAGGTTAAGCCCGTGAGGGTTGTGGCTGGCCTCGCTGCGGCTGCCGTTAACGTCCACTTTGTCGCCATACCACTGGAACCAGCCCAATTTAAGCGCGACGTGCTGTGAAAGGGCCGTCTCCAGATTGAGATCCCAGCCGCGGGCGGCACGTTCATACAGTTCATAGCGGTCGGGATCGTCATTAAACATGCTGTCGTCAGAATGACGCCAGCCGCTCAGAGGCAGGTAGTAGTTCGCGGACGCACGGATCCCATCGCTCCACAGCTCGGCGCCTGCCCCCATTCGGTTATGGTGGCGCGTGACATCCTGATCGAAAAAGAGGTTTCCACCCGCCATTAGATGAGGGTTAAAGGTATGCCGCCAGCCCAGGCCAACGTTAAGGATATCGCGCTCGTTCCAGCGGTGTGCGCTCATCTGAGTGAACAGAATGTCGTGTTGCCAGATTTTAACCGGCCACAGATAGTCCAGCCCGAAATCGCGGCTATCGCTCCCGCCAATACCGACGTCTGCCGTAACGCGGGCTTTCCCGCCGATATTGTTTAACCACGCTTCCACTTCCTGGGTTAACGCGGCATTCACCTCGCTATTTGCCGCACCGCGCAGGGCATCACCCGCGCCGTTTTGTTGGGCGCTTCCCCACATGCCGGCCATTTTATCCCGCAGGGGCTGATTGCTTTCGCTTTCAATGGTTGCGTGAGTTTCAGTTTGCGCCCGCGCGACGGGGGGAACCGTGAGCAAAAAGATGGAAAATAAATAATGTAAAAGGATTATCCACACGGATAATTTTTGACGTAAAGAACAGTACGAAACGCTGGGCATTGTGACGCATCCCTAATTAATTAAACTCCCTGGTTAGCGATATTAAGATCCAGATAATTCCTAAACTCCATACAGTAATCAGGAGATGATCATGAGATTTTCCGTCCCTCATTAAATTCAATACTTAGGCATTGATGTTTAACAACTCTTTCAGCCTGCTTCATAAATTTCTCAGCCCAACTTCAGCCGTATATTTTCCGGAGCAGGTAATTCTTAACATGGAACAGACACCTCGCAATTTTATTGCTGACCGTCTTCTTATGCAGGTTTTCCCCTAATGGCAGGATGATCCCAGCAATACTCTGGATGTCATTTAATAAGGAAGATCGTTGACATGAATAAAACTGGACTGGCCCTGCTTATTTGTGCACTATTGAGTGCCCCCGCTTTTGCGCAAAATTCCGTCACGCACGAGCAGGCCTGGGAAGGCACTTCGTATCTCTCCGTTATCGTGAAATTAAAACCCGGTACAACGCTTAATAAGTCTTCACCCTTTTCATTACGCGACAGTACCTTCGCCGTGAGTCCGTTATTTACGGCAAATCATTTGCGCAGCAGTGAATTAAGCGAGATGGATGCGCTTAATGAACGCTATGGCTTTAACCGTTATTTACGTATAGCTCTGCCAGCCGATAAGCAACATGACGCGGCGTATATCAATGACGTAATTAATGAACTGACGACGCGACAGGATATTGAGCTGGCTTACCCGGAATCCATGCCGGTATCGCTGGAAAAGGGTGTCAACGTTCCCGACGTGCCACCCTATTCCGGACTGAGCTATGCCCTGAATAGTACCAGCCAGACCACGGTCCCGGATTTTCGTAGATTGCAGGATTACACCAAATCACCAGATGAAAAACGGCCCGGCTACTACATGGGTGGGGTAAATCGCGACAGCGTGAATCAGTATACAGGGCACGATGGTAGCGGCATTTCGCTGGTTTCAATGGAAAACAATGCGTGGAATACCAGCCATGTGAATTTGCCGCCGATCGAGTTCCATGAAGGGGATAAGCGCTATACGCCTGGCGAAGATCATGACACCAGCTCCGTCGGGATTATGGCGGCGAAAGATATCAATGCGGGCATTAAAGGCCTGACGTGGAACGCCCGCATGGGGTACGTCAAATGGCAGGCCAATAATCTCTACAATATGATCCCCAGACTTAAGGCGGGAGACGTGGTGCAAATTGGAATGCAGACTGGCGGAGGAGATGTAACGGGTTGTACTTCTTCCTGCTATGTTCCGCAGGAAAACGCCCCGGCCTACTACGACGTGATTAAAGCCCTGACGGATAAAGGCGTGCACGTTATCCAGGCGGCAGGCAATGGCAATATCAACCTCGATCACGCTGGGTTTAATGGAAAATTTGACGTTAAAAAGCGCGACTCGGGGGCGATCATTGCGGGCGCGTTTTGCGCAGATAATGGCAAAAAAGCCTCTTTCAGTACCTATGGCTCACGCGTGACCAGCGCCAGCTGGGGCTGCTGGGATGTGGTTACTACGGGTTATGGTGGTTTGCATAGCATAAAAAATGCGGAATACACCTCAAGTTTCTCCGGCACCTCATCCGCGAACCCGATCATCGCAGGCGTGGTCGCCAGCCTGTCTGCGATTGCAAAAGCCCACAATATTACCGTCACGCCTCAACAGATGCGCGCCATCCTGCAGGAAACGGGCAAGCCTTTAGCGTCAGGGGACTCAGCGAAAGTAGGTACTCACCCGAACATGGCGAAAGCCGTGGCCAAAATTCTTGAACTGAAAGAGGAAGATCAGGATGAGGTCAAAGCCGTGCCCGGAGAAAGCTTTACCGTTACCGGCACGACCGATGCCTCCCGGGCGTATCAGTTAGACGGGAGCGCCAGCAAGAATGCCGTCTCCTGGAAATGGACCATCGACAAAGACAGTGCGGGCAAATTCTGGCTACAGGAGAAACATGCCGGCGTCTGGGTACGTGAAGTGTCAGGGCCAACCGCCCGGGCACTCATTCCCGCCAATACAGACGGAGAAGCGACCTACTGGTTAACCGTCACGGGTAAAGACGGAAGCGTGAGCGCTGAGAAGATCACCGTAACGGTGAAAAAACCACAGTTACCTGATATTCCTGATGACAGCGCAGAAGCGTATAACCCGCGGATTGCCTACCCGGTGAAATGTACCCGCGTATCGCATAACGGCAAAATCTGGCTGAACCAGTGGTATGTCAATCCAGGACAAGAGGAGCCGGGACGCGGCGGTGAGTGGGGAGCATGGCGAGCGTCGGATGCAGCCAATAATAGCTGTCCTTTAATATCCGTTTGGTTAAGATGATATTAAAGCCTGGTTGCAAGCCAGGCTTTATTTTATTACCGCTTCATTCCGCATTATCGTAAAAAAGACATTATTTTAAACTGGACTGGCTCAGATTTAAATAAAACAGTAAGTGATTGATAATAGCATGACCGGCCGCTCTTCTCTGCCGAAACTCCCCGACTCTTAATGGCTCAGAGAAGTCTCTTATTCAAGCCAGTTGTCTCCTCCCGGTACTATTTGTCCCTGTTATCACACGGTAATAACGCCTTTTTTACCTGCGCCGCAGGTGAGATTTACCTTTGGTTATTATTTAGTCATTAATAAGGGAACTTATGAAATTAACAGGATCTGCTTTTGTCCTTGCCTCGTTACTGGCAGGGGCGGGCGTCAGCGTTTCAGCCAACGCCGCCACGACCTCGCCAGCAGCAAACTGCGAACAGGGTCACCAAAACTGCATGAAAGAACTTGGCTCACTGGAACGCGCCGTCAACGGTGAGAAAGTGAAGGTCGTTGAAGGGCAAACGATTCGTGCGCGCTTCTTTAACAACGGAACCGAACTGCCAAATCTGGAAACACGCGTCACCATTCTTGCTGGCGAAGAGGCCCACTGGTCCTACGCCCTCGCTCAGGCTATCAACCAGCAGCACCCCGAACTGCGTGCCGGTTTCAAGCACAGCAACGGCGAGATTACACCTGATGAGTCAGAGCCAAATAAGGTGTATGCCAAACAGAACAACCCCCTCAGTCACGTAGAAGTGTCCTTCAATTAATTCAGGGAAGATTATTTTGAAACTACTCAAGATGAATAATATTACGTCAGCGTTAGCCGTGGCATTGATTGGTATGTATTCCACGGGCGCACTGGCGCACGGCTATCTTTTTGAACCAAAATCCCGTTCGGTGATTCATTTCCCGCCGATGAATGATAAGGGTGAACACAGTAACGTCTGGCCTGCTGACGCCGTGGAAGCACCGAAGCTCCCGGCAGGCAACGATATGAGCCCAACCCCGATCGCTAACGAACAGCTGTTCCAGTTCCCGCCGGATGGAAAACTGGCAAGCGGTGGTTCAACGGCAACTCCCGCCTTCAGCAAGCTTGATGACGAAAAGCAGAATACCTACAACAACCCGATGTCTGCGGGTCCGCACCAGTTTAAATGGCATTTACCGGCTAAGCACCGCACCACCTATTTTACCTACTACATCACTAAGCCGGACTGGCAGTCAGTTCCGGGAGCGGATACGCGCCTGACCAGAGCGATGTTTGAAGATACGCCTTTCTGCCACAAGGTGTATACCTACGCGCCAGGCAACCCATCAGCCGATATTTCGATCCCGACAGGCTTCGAAACCCACACCTGCAACGTACCGGAGCGTGAAGGTAAGCAGAAAATTTATGCCGTGTGGCGCGTGCGTGATACCGATAACGCATTTTATCAGATGGTCGACGTTGATTTCGGCGGTGAAGTCATTAGCAAACCGGTGGCCAGCGTCACGCCTTCCAGCCATAACCTGTCAACCAGCGCGCTGTCGCTGGACGGTAGCGCCTCTACCGGGAAAGAGCTGAAATATCACTGGGCCGTCACCAGCAATGCCGACAAGGTCATTCTGGAAAACAGCACCAGCGCGAAAGCCAGCATTCGCCTGAAGGCTAAACCTGATAGCGATTTTACCGTTAATGTGAAGCTGACCGTCACTAACGATAAAAACGAGATTGATTCAAAAACCGTCACCCTGAATGCCAAAGCGGACGCAGGTGACACGGCACCGGTGGCGAAGCCGGGCAAAGACTTCACCGTGACCAGCAACAGCAGTTCCCGTGGTTATGACCTTAACGGTTCCGCAAGCGTGAATGCTGAAGAATATCAATGGACTATCGACTCTGGCCATGACATTGGTGCGTTGCAGGTCGCCGATGGCGGTGAATGGGTTTCAACCGTCAAAGCAGCGAAAGCCCGTGCGCTGATTAAACCCGGCAAAATCGGTGTAGTGACCTATCGCCTGACGGTTAAGGCCAAAAATGGCAAAACCAGCACCGACACTATCAAGGTGACCGTGAAGGAAGCGCAGCAGGCTTCAGATGTGCAGATCAATACGGGCAACAACCAGGACACCATCGTTGGCAGTGACATTATTGCTGCCGCCGTCGTGTCCAAAAACAACGATTCCTTAAAGGGGTCAAAAGTTGAATGGTCCGCACTGAATCACGCCGATAAGATTCAGATCTCGTCACCAAATAACTTCAGCACCAACCTCATGGGTAAACATCCGTATACCGATAATGTGGACGTGACGCTGCAGGTGAAAGTGACGGCGCCTGATACCGGTAAAGTCTCCACGGCAACGAAGGTGATCAAGCTGCGCCCGGCGCAAACCGATGTAAAAGCCTGGGATCACAGCAAGACTTACAAGACACCTTGTGAAAAAGTGAGCTATGAGGGCAACATCTGGCTGAACAGCTGGGAAACCCGAGGCGTTAAGCCTGGTTCCGATGGTGAGTGGGGCGTCTGGAAAAAAGAAGGTGCCGCCAACATGCCTAAAGAGTGCAAATAATACTGTGAGTTAACTCTGGCCGGGTCTTAACTGACCCGCGCCAGACATTATTATTCCCCGCCTACACTTTCGTTATCATTTTTGCGCCGGAAATCGCCCCTTCGTTCCGGCGCTTTTTTATCGGTATAAGATCACCCATCCTATTGCGGCAATAATCGGATACGGGCCGAAAGGAAACGGTTGACCGGGCTTGATCCGCAACAGAATCAGCGCCGCGATCAGCGCCAGCAGGGTCGAGGCAACAAAAACATCCAGCAGCGCCAGCGGGCCAAGCCACGCCCCGATCGCCGCCAGCAGTTTCATATCCCCCATCCCCATCCCTTCATGTCCGCGCAACAAACGGAACAGCAAAGAGAGGGTCCAGGGCACGCCAAATCCCAGCAGAGCGGCGATTAGTGCCTGCGTTGGCTCCACCCGGCTATAGCCGCTGACGGCAAACGCCAGCGACATCGCCAGCAGCGGGAGCGTCAGACGGTCGGGCAGGAGCATGGTGCGCAGGTCGATAAACAGCAGCGGCAGCAAAAACGTCACCGCCAGCAGGTCGAACAGGCTCTGCGGCGTGACGCCCTGCTGCCAGATAATCACCCCGTACAGCAGCGCCATAAGCCCTTCAACCAGCGGATAGCGCCACGATATCGCCTGACCACAGCTGGCGCAGCGCCCGCGCAGCAGCAGCCAGCCCATCAGAGGAACATTGTGGCGAAATTTAATGGGGTGTTTACAGCGTGGGCAGTGGGAAGCAGGCCACGATAAAGAGAGTGCTTCACCGTGGAGAATCAAGGGGAGCCGATAAATGATGACATTGCAAAAACTGCCGATAATGGCACCCAGAAAAACGCTAAAAACGAGTATTACACTCTCAACCATGGTTCCACACTCTAAGGGACATGCAATCTCCGATAATAGCAGAGACTACTCGTTATATTTAGGCAGCCTGTTTGCACGTAAAGTACAAAAGTCTCCGCGCAAGTTCGCCCATTCATTATTCAGATGCGTTTTTGCATACTGTGCCGCTTCTTTCCACAATAATGCCGCGATATGCCACTCCTTTCCCTGTTCATGTTCTGCCGCTCGTGAAGAAAGTGAAAACCACAGGGTAGCAGGGTCGCGTTTGTCGCTTTGCCAGTCCATCGTTAAGCCCTTTAGAAAAAATCCCAGCGTATCAATAGCGACGATAAAATAATTGAGCTTAAAATGATAAATACCTGAATAACGCTGAATGCCTCAGTGGGAGAACAACGCTGATTACCAATATTATCCGCTGGCTGGCCTTTTCGGGTCTCTATATCCTGCTGGCATTGCTGAGCTTTCATACGCGGGATAGCTGGAGCCTCTCCACCACGCTTTGGCTTCCGGCACCGCTGCTTTTTGCCGCGTTATGGCTGACGGCCCCGCGAGAGTGGCCGCTGTGGCTGGCTACCGCGGGCTTGCTGCATGTGTTTGCTGGCGTCTGGATAGGCCGCCCGCTCACGCTGGCGTGCCTGTTCGCCCTCTTCGACGTCGCGATATTTCCGCTGTGCGTCGCCGTCTTTCGTCTGAATGCGCAACTGCCTGCGCTGCGTTTTGCGCGCAGGCCGATTATTGGTGAACTGATCTACCCCCTGCAGTTAATCTTCAGCATTTTTTGCGGCAGCCTGCTGCTTAATCTGGCGCTGTTACTCTCAGGGTATCCGATTGCGCCACTGCATTTTTTCTCCTGGGTGCTGGCGGCATTAACCGGCATTCTCGCCATTCTGCCGCTGCTGCGTGAGAGCAAAATGCCGTCGCACCCGCAGTTTAATCGGCGGGAAGCGTTGCTCCTTGCCGCGAATACCCTGGTGCTGGTGACGGGGTACTTTTTCCTGCCACAGCTCTGGCAGGGGCTAAACCTGCTGCTGGTGCAAACGACGGTGGTTTTACTGAGCGTGTTTGCGCTCTCCGGACGCGGCGTTGGCGCTCTGCTGCTTATTCAATACCTGATTGTGGTGCTGGCGACCCAGCAGCGGGAAGGGATTTTTTACACGCTAACGCCCGATCTCATCCCCGCAATCTGGCAGGCGCAGTGGTATCTGGTATTTTCGGCGATTTTTGCCAACTGTTTATATCAGTACCGCCGCTGGATCCAACAGCAACAGGCGCTCGCAGCCAGCACCAGTGCCATCATTATTCGCCTGTCGCAGACGGGTTCTTGCGTCGTGTTTCGCCTCTCGATGCCAGAGGAGGAGATCCACTGGCAAGGCAGTACGGAAGCGCTGTTCCCTGATGAGGAAAAGACGCTGAGCACCCTGACGCTACTGGACGCACACTGCGATACGCCGTTCCTGCCCGGTTTTCGCGCCTGGTACTCACAGCAACGTGAAAGCAGCTTTGCCCGGGAAGTTGTTCTGCAAACGCTGCACGGAAGGCAGATGCGCGGGATGGTGATGTTTCACAGGATCGGCAACACCGCGCATCTGATGGGGGGAGTGAGCCTCTTTCTCACAGCATCCGCTGCAGAATCTCCCGCTGCCCGCTAAAGGTGTATTTCAACACCGCCGCGACATGCCCAAGCAGAATCACACCCAGCAGAATGCAGCTATAGCGATGCACCTGGAAGAAAAACGCATTCACTTCGGCGATGGCAATCGGGCGGGAAACCGGCACCAGACCAAACAGGTTGTAGTCTTTTTGCAGCATCAGAAAACCGCTAACCAGCACCACCATAATGGTCAGATAAAACAGCTCATGAATAAATACCACCAGCTGTTTTTTACGCCCGGCTACCGTTGCCGGGTAGGGCACCGAAGGGCGGAAGAAACGCCAGACGAAGCGCACCATCATGATGGGTGTGGCAATGGTACCCAGCGACATATTCAGCACGGAGAAGAAGGTAAACCAGCGGGTTCCTTCCAGCGCGTGCAGAATATAGCCCATGCACATCGCGTAGATAATGACGGCTGCGACCACCCAGTGCAGAAGGCGAGAAAACCGATCGTAACGTTTGGCAATAACCAGAGAAGTTTGCATAGTCGTTGTCCTGTAAAACAAAAAGCACGGCTCCCTGCGAAGCCATGCTGTTTTAAAGAAATAGGTTATTCAGCTACCCACAAGTTGCGGGCCCGATCCGGCGACCAATGGCTGGCACCTGTATGGCCAATCTGACAGCGATAAACGTTGCCCTCATAGAGCACTTTATCCCCTACGGCATAGAGTTTGCCCGGCGTGAATGGGGTAACGTCGCCGCCCTGGCCGCCCTCTTCGCCTCCGCCATCGTCATTATCGGGCACGGTAACGTTGACCGGCTGGCTCGGCGTAGCGAAGTTGTTGGCTGCATCATAGGCGATGACCGTATAGCGATAGCTCATGCCAGGCTGGGTTTGGGTGTCGGTAAAGTTGAGTTCATGGGTATCACCGATCTTTTCCAGACCGCGCCAGATGGCATACCCCGCCACGCCCTTATTATCCTTAGCTGGCAGCCAGCTGAGCGAAACATCCTGCCCCTTCAGCGTGGCCTGCACGCCCTGCACCTGTGTTGGCGCCTGAGTATCCGTTTCGTCGCCCCCATCCGGCAGACTGCCGTCAAGGATGCTCTGGTAGCGGTTCAGAAATTCATAGCCGTAATGTTGACCATTTTTAGTGTTGCCATTGTCCCAGTTCACTGACCAGGTCATGAGCCCTTTTACCGCTTCATTTTTCGCTTCCAGTCGCGAAAGTGCGTTAAAGACACTCTGCGCGTCTCGCACATAGCCGGTTCCTGCCGCATCCGGGTTGGCCGGAAGACCAATCACCAGCTTGTTCGCCGGGATCTTCACATAACCGCGCGTCCCGTTTGCCAGGCTGTCGGTGAGATAGTAAAGGAAAAGCTCTTTTTGACGGTCGCTATAGCCCTTCCCCCATTCCTGCGGCAGCCACCATTCACCGACTTCGTCCTTCTCCTCCTGCGTCATCATATTTACGCCGTCGCCCGCCTGGTTGTAATACTGTGGAGCGATAAAGTCATACACGCCCTCAAGATTTTGCAGGTAGGCTTTGTAGTTCACCCCGCGATCGGCCTGGAGATAGGGGAACTCTGGCGCCATGCTGATGATGAAGTGTTTGCCCTGCTGCTGATAATGGTCGCGCACCATTTTCAGCGCCGCCGGGATCACCGTACTGTTGTCAGCCGCGGTAATGGCCGTCTGCTCCAGGTCGATATCAAGACCATCAAAACCATAGCGATCGGTCAGGCGAATAATCTCCGCTGCAAGCGCTTCAGTCTGGTCTTTGTTCAGTGCAATGTGCGCGTCAGCGCCGCCCAGTGAAATCAACACCGCGCGCCCCTGCTCGTTCAGCTCTGCAACCTGAGCGCGGAACTCCTCATCGCTCGCGTTGTAGGGTTTGAAGGTGGGAATATTCCCGCTCTGGCCATCCATAACTTTCATGAAGGAGACGTTGACGACGTTGTAGCCTCTCGGCACTTCACGCAGCGACATATCAGAAGGTAAGCCTCCCTGATAGCCGCGCGCTTTGTCTATCTCTTCCGGGTTAATTCCCCAGTTGTGCCAATAACCGACGAGAATTTTTTTCTGACTGATATCCGGCATCTGTGAGGCGGCGTCGGTTACAGCTGCATGGCTAAACGAGCTGACCAGCATTCCGCTTAACGCCAGGCCTGCGGCAATAGCGCTCAGAGATATTTTATTTTTCTTTAACATGGGAGATATCCTGCTCCAGGTTTAATAATGAAATCCTGTGTTGCAAGATAGGATATTCATCTTCCTGAAAACAGGAGAACAGCTCACTGCAGCAGCAGATTTAAAACTCGCCAGCCTGGATATGTCTTATAATAAAATTATCGTGAGATTATTTATACTCACACATTGCTACCCAGTTATCATTAATTTTCATCAGCCAGCTATCTTTATTAATCGGCTTGAACAACAGGTTAATATACTGACCATCTTCACTTATCAGAAAGGTCTTCTCCGGCAGCTGATCGCCAACGGCGATTTTTAATTCTGCCACCCGGCCATTGATGACGTTTCCCTTCTGTGTCACCGATTTTAACTGCAGGGTTCGGTTGAATACCCGGTTACCAGCCTCATCGGTTTTTACACCAAATAGCGTTAGCCTGTGGAGTTTAGGCCACCAGGTGATCACACCATTAAACTGGTAATGCTGCAGGCTTTCATCAATAAATTTGCCATTACGTATGACGCTGCTGCAGGGCTCGGCGGGCACTTTTCTGCTCTCCAGGTAGTTGCTGGTCAGGTAAGCCAGCGCGCCACCCAGCGAAACGCTGATGCAAACCATCAATATGACGAATAGTATTCGTAACCGCATTTTCCCTCCTGAGATAGTTCGCCTTCACATTGCGCAACGAACACTTTTGGACCGTTCGACGCGATGTACACGTTATTGATGCCCGCCGGCAGGGCATGCCGCTTTCTCGCCAGCGCCTGCCGATCGACACTGCGCAGCGAAGAGAGATGAAACATGACGCCATCTACGTAGATATTTTCCTGAAACGCCTGCGGCGTGTCCGCCGTGCAGACCACCACCAGCGTTGGAAGGATAATCAACAAGCTGCACAGCGCCGCCAGCAGAGCCCCGTATTGACGTGGGGGAGTTTTCATTGGCTCCGCCGTGATAGCAGGCAACGACGGGCAATCGACGGGAGTGGGACAAGACGCGTTATCAGGCTCTTCTGGCGGCGGGCAAGCGACCTCACTGTCCTGCGTTTCGCAGGGTGCCAGTACTACACCATAACGGGGAATGGTTTTAATGATCGAGCCCGGCAGGCCGGCATTTTGCAGCTTGCGGCGGAGCATTTTTATAAGCTGGTGATAGCTGGATTCGCTAACAATCATGCCCTGGTTAAGCCAGATCTCTTCAAATATGGTCTCTTTTTTACATTTGCCGCTGAGGATCAACTCCAGCAAACGACGCTCGTTGGGCGTGAGATGTATATCACCATGATCCACGGTTGCCAGAGATGATTTTTCCGGTACGAACGTTACTGACGCTGAAAGAGAGATTTCTTCGTTATTCACGGGTAGGTCCTGGATAATAAAATTACAGCGTTTACATTGTTATGACGAAAAGCGCAGGTATTAACAGTTACATGTCTGTTATCTAATTCAGGCACAAATTAACAACATATCCCTATAAATGATAGTACCTTCGCCATTTGCGCTATTTCCCGTCCTGATTTTTCCACAACCAATTCATGATTTCAGAAAGTTTATTCTGAGTTACGCCTGAGCAATACCT
This sequence comes from Enterobacter sp. 04-C-12-SI-ECC, assembly GCF_047530715.1. NCBI lineage: Bacteria > Pseudomonadati > Pseudomonadota > Gammaproteobacteria > Enterobacterales > Enterobacteriaceae > Enterobacter > Enterobacter sp. 04-C-12-SI-ECC. The sequence goes on along the minus strand of NZ_JBLKDI010000023.1, from coordinate 18,716 downwards.
GATATTCAACCTGAACAATAAGGAACTCCTTTCCGTACCTGAGAAATATCGCCCTCCATGCCGCTATTTCGCGATAAATAACAAACCATTCAGCTGCTCCGAAAAAAATCTCTATCATAGAATGTGAAAACGTCGTTACTTTACCTTTCGGTTTTCCATCAGGATCGGCTGATGCCCCCCAGCAACTATACAGCCCACCACTTTTTAGCTACTCTTTTTCACCTCACTCTGCTCTACACTGTAAGAGTGATGCTAAAGCGCCATTCGCTAAGATGTGCGGTGAACACCTGTCTTTTCCTTGCCGGATCGGATGTCATGCTAAAAACAGTTCTGATTGCCGACGACCACCCTGTCTATTTATTAGGCTTGCGCACATTGCTGCAGACGCGCCCGGACCTTTATCGGGTCGTTCACGAAGCGCTCAGTGCTGATGAACTCATGAATAAACTGGCGAGCGAGCCTGTCGATATCATCATCACCGACCTGAGTATGCCCGGCACGCGCAGCCCGGACGGATTAACCATGATCCGCTCGCTGATTCGCCATTATCCGCAGAGCATGATTGTGGTGGTCACCATGATCACCAATCCTGAGCTTCTGGACTCGCTGCGGCGCAGCGGGGTGCATGCCGTTCTCAACAAAGCCAGTTTGTCCAACAATCTGCTGCAGACGCTGCGCAGCACCCTGCGGGGGCAAATCGAACCGGTGAAGCCTCAGGCACAGTTGACCGAACGGGAAACAGAAGTGCTTCGCCTGCTGGTGCGCGGTTTCACCGTGAACGAGATCAGCGCCCAGCTTAACCGGACGAAGCAGACCATCAGTACGCAAAAAAAGAGTGCCATGAGCAAACTCAACGCCAGGAATGATTTCGAACTGCTCCAGTGCGCGCAAAGTCTGGGGCTGGTTAGCTGAGCATGCGCAGAGGCTGGCTGACGACATTATTTATCCTCATGCTGATAAGCGGGCACGCGGCGGCTGGCACGCTGCGCGTGGGCCTGCTGAGCGCCGCGCCGCCTTTTCTCGTAATCGATCGGCCGCCGGGCATTCTGGATGATGAACTCAGCATATTGTTTAGCAATACGACGCTGCCGGACGTCCAGCGTTTTAGCGACCCGGCAACGGCGCTGGATGCGTTAAAGCGAAAGCGCATCGATGTGTTAATCGCCGCCCGGCGTCCTGCAGCCGATCTGGTCGCCAGCGAGCCAATGTTCGCTTTCCCGCTGGCGTCCCTGAGCATAAAAGAGGGACGCGGCGGTACACTGTGCTTTCCGGAATTACCGTCAGAGGTCGCGCCCCGCTGCTCTGCGACAGGTTCAGCCTCACCGGGGGAAAACGTCAGGCAGCTGGCAGCAGGGAAAGCGCGGGAATTCATCGCCCCGGAGTTTGTTTTACGTAACTGGCTGACCCACTCCCCCGCCACCACGCTGACCCTGACGCCGCTGGACGATACTCCCCCGCTACATTTTCGTGCCTGGGCTCTGCCTGAGCAGGCAAACACGCTGGAAATCTTCAACGAGCGTATTCACACCCTTAACCCGGAAGACGCTGAATGGCTGGAACAAAAGTGGCTTTTGCCGGACGGCAGCGTCTTTGACGCCCGCCATTCCCCCGTGAAGGAAAATGCGCCCAAAATCACGCTGCACGTTTTGCTTCCCGCTATTTCGCCGCCAATGGTCACACTCACGGCTGACGGGCATATTCAGGGGGTATGGCGCGATCTGCTGCTCAATCTGTTTCCGTCCAACCTGTATAGCCTGACCTTCAACCTTGATGCTCCCCCGCTTCAGTATGCGGAGAACACGTTGCGCATAGTCGCCAGCGCGACGCCACCGTCAAAGAGTGCCATCACGTTTGACTCACTGAGCTGGGCCCTGCTCAGTGAGGACAGCAACCCGCTTTCCGGCTCCTTGTCCGCATTACAGCATAAGCGGATTGCCGTCATACGCATCTCTCCGCTCGTCACGTTACTGCGTCAGGCGTTACCTGCGGATAACCTGGTGCTGGTTAACTCGCTCGATCAGGGTTTTGAATTACTCAAAGCCGGAGGCGCGGACGGGCTTGCGGGCGATGCGTTTATACTCCATCACCTGCTGCGCCAGCATAACGCCAGCAATCTGTCGCTGACGCCGCTGGCGCTGCCGGAAGTGCCGCTATGGTTTGTACCAACTATTTCTGACCCGGCGGATGCCAAAAGGGTGAATGCGGTCATGGCGTCCGTAACGCAGGCTGATATCTACGCGAGCCTTAACCTGTCGCAGGCCGTACAGACGACACCCACCGCCCCGGTGCAATCGCTATGGCTGGTCATGCTCGCCGTGGTGGCGATTTGCGCGGCATTCGTCGCCCTGCTGACCTTTAGCGCCGCGCAGAGCCAGCGACGCCAGCGCGAGCGGGACACGGCAGAGCTGCATAACGCGCTCTCACTCTGGCAAACTCTGATGAACAATGTCCCGGTGCCGCTGTTTGTCTGCGATCCGACCGGGCGGCTGACGCGCTATAACGACTCCTTTATTCACTCACCGTTACTCACGGCACTGCCCGAAGAGGGCGCCTCCTTTTCCAGCCTGCCTTTGGGCGAGCTTGCCCAACAGTTTACGTTGCCGCATCGCCTCTCGCTGCTCCATGCCGCGTCGCCGTTAACGGGTGAAACCACTCAGAACAATTCCACCCTTTACTGGTGGCTTTGCCGCTATACCGATACGCGGGGGCGGCCTCAGGGCGTGGTCGGAGGCTGGATCGATATCACTGAAAAAGCCGCGCTGACCGCTGCGCTCAATCAGGCGCTGGCGCAGGCGGAGCAGGCCAGCACTGAAAAATCGAACTTCCTCGCCCGCATGAGCCATGACATTCGTACCCCGCTCAACGCCATGCTGGGCCTGCTTGAGATGGAGCGCGACAAAAGCGAGTCCCTCAACATCGCCTGGCAGGCAGCCGGGTCATTGCGCGACGTAATTGGCGGCGTACTGGATTTGTCGCGCATTGAAGCAGGCGAGTTAAGGCTGGAGCCACAGGCCTGGCCCCTGTGGCAGACGCTTAACGCCAGCGCGGAGATTTTTGCCAGCAGCGCCAACGCTAAAGGTCTCCACTGGCGCAGCGAGTTGAACGTGCCGCACGATGGCTGGTTCCTGTTCGATAAAGCACGGCTGAATCAGGTCATCGCCAATCTGTTGGGCAACGCCATTAAATATACGCCGCAGGGAGAAATTGTTTTTCACGCCGAGCACAACGGTGAACATTTGCAGCTGTTGATTCGCGACACTGGCATCGGTATCCCGGCCGATGCCCTTCCACACCTCGGCCAGCCGTGGTTTCAGACTGACAGCAGCACGCCGCAAAGCAGCGGGCTAGGGCTGGCGATCTGTTACCAGTTAGTCGAGCTGATGGGAGGCGTGCTGACGATAGCCAGCGAAGCGGGGAGCGGTACGCAGGTGACGGTGAGCATACCGCTTCACGTCGCCAGCGCGGCGGCAACGGCCGATGAGACACCTGTAATAACCCCGCTGCCACCGCATCGCATTATGATCGTTGACGATTTTCCGGCAAACCTGACGGTGTTAGCGCTCCAGCTGCAGGAGCTGGGTCAGGAGGTTATTCCTTGCGCCAGCTCTGGCGAAGCGCTTGCGCGCCTGGAAAACGAGCCGGTGGATATCCTGATAACCGACTGCCAAATGGCCCTCATGGACGGCTATCAACTTACATCGTTAATACTCCTGCGCGATATTGCCGGCAGCATCACCGCGCCGGCCGCTATTCTCGGTTACACCGCCAGCGCGCTGCAGAGTGAGGACGATCGGGCAAAACATGCCGGGATGGACGCGTTATTGCGAAAACCGCTCTCCCTCAATGCCCTGCATCAGGCGCTGGCGCAGCAATACAGCCTGCACAATCAGGGGCCTGACCTCAGCGAACTCCGGCGTCTGGCCAACGGTCAACCGGAGATCATGACCCTGATGCGCGAGCAAATGCGCGAAGCCATTACCCTTGATATTCGACAGCTACGGGAAAACACCCCGTCACCGCAAACGCTAAGCCAGCTCGCGCATCGTCTGAAGGCCTCCTGGAGCCTCTTTGCCATGCGCAACGCCACCCGCACCTGTCAGGCGATTGAAGTGTTGCCGGAGATGCTGGCGGCTGGGGTCATAACGGCTGAAGCCCTGCCTGCGCTGACATCGCGTTTCTGCGCGCGCATGGAAGCCAATCTGCAGCAACTCGATACCGCACTGAAGGAATTATCTGACAAGTACTAAAGAATGCTCTGCACAGGATCTGTATCTTTCTGGTCATCCGGCGGCGTTATCCCTACCGTCGCCCACATTTTCGAAGGAGAAACCATGAAAGTCCGTATCGCTATTGCCGATGAGCACACTATTATCCGTCGTGGCGTCTTATCCATGATCACCAATATGCCCTCTCTTTTCAGCGACGGCTCACCCCGCCCGGAGTTTTGCATTCAGGGCGATACCGCAACGCCATCTGAGCTGCTTTCACTGCTATCCCAACAGCCTGTCGACATTCTGTTCCTTGGCTTTTCTCTTGCCACCAGCCAAACCGTTAACCCGCTCAACGGAATGGACGGCGTATTGCTGATTAAATGGCTCAGCCGTAAATATCCGCAGCTTAAAATCATTGTGCTTTCGCCCTACAAAAACACGCAGCTTATCCGCATGTCGCTGGAGGCAGGCGCCAAAGCCTATATTAGTCGGGACACCTGTGAGAAAACCCTGAGCAGAACGCTGACGTCGGTGATCAATGGGGAAGTCTATATTGAGCGCGAGCTGATGCATTCCCTGTTCCAGACCGGTGCACAAACGGAGCAAGAGCTCTCGCCCCGTGAAATTGATGTGTTGCGTATGCTCTGCAAAGGGATGAGTCTGACAGAGATCGCCAGACAGCTGCATTTGAGTAATAAAACCGTCAGCGCCCATAAGCTGCGCGCGATGGAAAAACTGGGGGTTAACAGCGACTGTCAGCTCTATTGCCTGCTGGCGAAAACGCAAATGTTCGATATTGCTATCTGAAATAAAAAAACCGCCTGTAAACAGGCGGTAGAGGCAAACGTACGCCTCAACGGTCGCTCTCAGCAATGACGCTCAGGATCAGAAATGGTATGTCATCGCCAGCCACCAGACGCGCCCCGGTTCAGGGATTTGCTGATTTGCGGCGTATCCGAACTGGCTGGCGCCCGCCAGGTTGAGGTGCTCGCTGTAGTATTTATTGAACAGATTCTCAATACCCACGCGGGACTCAAAATGGTCGTTAAATGTGTAGCCCGCGCTCCACGAAAGCACGCCAAACCCCGCGCTCGGTCCGAGATCCTGGCCGGTGACGTTACCTTTGTTTTGCGCCACGCGATGCTGCGGCGCAACCACACGCCAGAGTAATCCGGTGCGCCACTGTTGCCCGGTATAGTCCAGCGCCAGCCGCCCTTCGAGCGGCGGCATCTGCGGCAGCGGCTGTTTATCGCTACGATTCTCGCCCCAGGCGTAGCTCAGGCTTCCCGTCAGTGCCCAGTTGGGCGTCAGGCTCCAGCTTGCGCCCGTCTCCGCGCCCATAACGGCGGCATTGATGTTGCTGGCCTGCGACGGCGTGCGGCTATAATCAAACAGAATGTAATCGGTAGTTCGCCCGACATAGGCCGATGCCCAGGCGCTAACCTTGTCGCCGTGTAACTGCACGCCGCTATCCCATTGCAGGGTCTTTTCTGTTTTCAGCTGACGAAAGCTTTGTTCTCCAGCCTTGCCGGAAAATAGCTCCCAGTAATCAGGAAAACGTTCGGTATAACCGATGCCGCTATAAAGCATGACGGGTGCGTCAGGTACGCGATACTCATAGCGCGTGAACGCGCCGGGCAGGAGGTCGTGCCGGGAGCTATTTTGCGCGCTGCGCCGATCGTCCGCGCGAATGCTATCCAGTCTCGCACCCACGATGACCGTATCGTCCGCCGTGACGGACTGGCGCCATTCGCTAAACAGACCCGCCTGGGTAAAACGGGCATCGTCACGCCACGATCCCGCGCTTTTTTTACGGTGACTTTTACGCATTACGTCCGCGCCGGCGGTAATCGTGGTGGTTTCATCTTCCCACACGCCGGCAAGGCGGCTGCCCATCACCACGCCGCCAACTTCAGACTTACGCTTCGGTCCAACGGGCTGACGCAGGCTGTAGTTATCCATGATGTGGTCAGTATCATTGGCATAGAGCTGCCAGCTAAGTTTGCTGACGTGCTCGCTCAGGTGATATTTCTCCAGTTTTAGCGCCGCGCTTTTACGGGCAAAACGGCTACCATCCATCATCCGCCCCGCATAGCGGGCTTTACCGTCGCTGGCTCCCACGCTTAGCTCCGCCAGCGAGTCCTCATCAGGCGTGAGCCCAACCGTGACGCCGCTGTTCCATCTGCGCCACAGGCCAGGCACGCGGTTGCCATGACCATCCCGGTAGTCATCCGCCTCCGAATGATTACCGTCCAGGCGGACGTAGCCGCGCGGGTCGCCAAACGCGAGATTAAGGTTTTGATCCGCGCGCCCGTTAGCGCCCCGCAGCAGCTCAGCGCTGCCTTTTAGCTCAGGTACGCTGAAATAGTCCGGCTGGCGTTCAAAAAGCAATGTTCCGGCGGACCCCATTGGCCCCCAGAGCACGCTTTGTGGGCCTTTGATGACGGTTATCGTGTCGTAACTTTGCGGAGTGATATAGGCCGTTGGGGTGTCCATGCGCGAGCCGCAGCCCCCCTGAGTGCTGACGCCGTCTGCAAGAAGCGTCAGCCGGGAGCCGAACATTCCGCGCAACACCGGATCGCCGTTACTCCCGCCGCTGCGCAGTACGGAAAAACCCGGGATGTTTTTTAGCGCGCCCGCACCGTCGCTGGCAGGCAATTGTTGTGCTGGAGTATGAGCCGGAGCGATAAATGACGCGGGATCGCGATAATACCCCTCAACGGTCATCGACTCTTCAGCGTATGCCGGCCAAGCGGTGGCACAGCAGAGAACCAACAAGAGTGGACGGGAGGCGAGCAGGGAACGAATACCGCTCGCGGTGATACCAGACATAGCACAATTCCGTTTCGGTAAAGAAAATAAGCAAGGCGCTTATTGTCTTCATCCCCAGCAGCGGAATACACGACCTGCGGGCAAGAAGGCCCTCAGGGAAATCAGGAAATATCTGGCGGATAACGGAAATCTCAGGGACGCAGTTCAGCGCGCTTCGCCCAGGCGTGCCGTTTGCTGTCGTAAAAAATCCATCAACCGCAAACAGGCCGGCGAAAGCGGCTGCCCGACGTTTTTGACGATGCCCACATCCATATAGGTAATGCAGTCGTCAATGGTGCGCCGGATCACGCGCTGACCGCCGAGCGCCCACGGGCGATAGACCAGATCGGATAAAATCGTCACCCCCTTTCCCTGCGCGACCAGACTTCGAATCGCCTCAAAGGAGTTGGTGCGAAAATGAATGTCAGGATGGCAGCCCCTGCTTTGCCAGTAGTCGGATATCACATCGGGATAATCGTCCGTCACCAGCAATAGAAATGGCGCCTTTTCCACATCCTTTAACCGAAGCTCCGGCACGCTGAGAATAGGATGGCCGATGGCGGTCCATAACCGGCGCGGCGAACGGATCCACGTTTCGACCTCAAGCGTACTATCGTGGCTGATATTGGAGGTCAGCAAAAGACAAAAATCGAGATCTCCCTGACGCAAGGCCTGAAGCAGCTGCGATGCGGGCGCCTCATGAAATGCCGTCTCCAGCAGCGGAAAACGCTGCGCGATATCGCCCCAGAGATTGGGCAGCAGATAAGCGGAAAGGGTTTCGGCAATGCCGATGCGCACGACGCCGTTAATCGCCTCAGGCTGCTGATGGAGATCCTCCACCGCCGCGCGGCTATCGTGGAGGATCTTGCGGGCATGATTGAGAAATCGCTCCCCCACGGGAGTTAACTGGATCCCTTTTGCATGGCGGATAAAGAGAGGGGCATTCACCGCCTCCTCCAGGTTGCGCATAGAGACCGTCATGGAAGATTGCGATATATGACAACGGCTGGCCGCTTTGGAAATTTGTAATGTTTCCGCTAACGCAATGTAGAACTCAAGTTGCCTGAGAGTAAACTTCATAGTTTCAGCCAATACCGTGAGATGAAAATATTATATTAGCATTTAATTCTGTACCGGCAGTACCCTAAAGGCAGACAAAATGTTTATTATCAGGAGCCTCTATGCCCTATTTTTTACTCAGTCTCGCGGCCTGTTTTTGGGGGGGTAATTATGTCGTCGGTCATTTACTGGTGGCGCATGCAGACCCGATTATATTATCCGCCGCACGCTGGATAATTACGGCTCTTCTTTTATCGATGCTTTATATCAGACAAATTCGCGCCCAGTGGCCGATGATGAAAAAGGCGAAAGGTACGATCATATTTCTTGCGTTGTGCGGACAGGTTATGTTCCCACTCACGCTGTATATCGGTCTGCAATATACTTCATCTCTTAATGCAGCTATTTATTTATCTACAACGCCTGCCCTGGTTTTATTGATAAATAAGCTGGTCTTTAAAGAGCAAATATCAGTACAGAATATTGCTGGCGTTGTTCTCAGTTCATTGGGCGTCGTCTGGCTGGTCATGCAGGGCGATCTGCTGCATCTGGATACGCTTAAAAATCTGAATCGCGGCGATATCTGGACCATGGGCTCTGCCGCCAGCTGGGCCGTTTATTGTGCTTTCTTGCGGATGAAGCCGAAAAGCGTCGGTGGGAATGCATTTGTGGCCGTGAGCGCGGTCCTCGGTGCCCTGGTGTTGTTACCGGTACTGGCGATATCGTTGATAAAGACCGGCTTACCTGAGTGGACGGCCTATACCGCACCGGGCTTTTTAAGCGGGCTGATGTACCTGGTGGTCTTTCCTTCCTGGCTCTCTTACCTGCTGTGGAATAAAGGCATTGCGGCTATCGGTGCAACCCGCGGGGAGATTTATTCCCACCTTATTCCGCTGAGCGGCGGTCTGTTCAGCGTGATGTTCCTGCACGTTACGTTGCATTCGTATCATCTGGTCAGCACGGTACTGATTCTGTTTGGCATTGCCCTCTGCTCTCGCGCCTCGCAAAGGAAAGTCGCGAAGATCGAACGCGCAGACGAAAAAGTACAGATATGAAAAAGGCCCACGTTATAAATAACGTGGGCCTGAATAGTGGCGGAACGGACGGGACTCGAACCCGCGACCCCCTGCGTGACAGGCAGGTATTCTAACCGACTGAACTACCGCTCCACTGTTCCCGTTTGGGGAACGAGGCGCATATTACGGTGTGCCTCCGATCTCGTCAACGCTTTTTCTCACGTTTTGAATCGTTTGCTGCAAAATTCACCCAACCGATGATTTTACAGGCATTGTGGCGTTTTTTCAGGCGCGCCACATACAGCTTCCGCCCTTCTTCTGCACCAGGTCGAGACGGGATTCATGGTTAAGTAGCTCTTCATCACTGGCTAAAACAACCCGCAAGCGGCTTGCCTGACGGACAACGCGCTGAATGCCCGCTTCGCCCTGCGTCTGCTGCGACTCATTTTCCATGCTGAACTTCATCGACGTCTGTCCGCCGGTCATTGCCAGATAGACGTCGGCCAGGATCTGGGCATCGAGCAATGCCCCGTGCAGCGTTCGCTTGGTGTTGTCTATTTCGTAACGTGAACAGAGCGCATCGAGGCTGTTACGCTTGCCGGGAAACATCTTCCTCGCCAGCGCCAGGCTATCGGTCACTTTGCAAAAGGTGTTTGTTTTCGGAATATCGCGATGGAGCTTACTAAACTCATAGTCCATAAAGCCGATATCGAACGAGGCGTTATGGATGATGAGTTCGGCGCCTTTGATGTACTCCATAAACTCGTCTGCCACCTCTCCAAAGGTCGGTTTATCCAGCAAGAACTCATCGGCAATACCGTGAACGCCGAACGCCTCTGGATCCACCAGCCGATCGGGTTTGAGATACACATGGAAGTTGTTCCCCGTGAGACGACGGTTCACCACTTCAACGGCACCGATCTCAATGATCTTATGCCCTTCGTAGTGCGCGCCGATCTGGTTCATACCGGTGGTTTCGGTATCGAGGACAATCTGGCGAGTAATTGCAGTGCTCATAGCGGTCATTTATGTCAGACTTATCGTTTAACTGAACGTTTCAAATACAGGAAGTCTACCAGAGATGCGTAAACAGGTAGAAATTTTCACCGATGGATCTTGTCTCGGCAACCCAGGGCCCGGCGGCTACGGCGCGATTATGCGCTATCGCCAGCATGAAAAAACTTTTAGCGAAGGCTATTTCCTGACCACCAACAACCGTATGGAGTTGATGGCGGCCATTGTGGCGCTGGAAGCCTTAAAAGAACACTGCGACGTGGTGCTCAGTACCGACAGCCAGTACGTGCGCCAGGGTATCACCCAGTGGATCCACAACTGGAAAAAACGCGGCTGGAAAACTGCGGATAAAAAGCCGGTTAAAAATGTCGATCTCTGGAAGCGGCTGGATGCGGCATTAGGTCAGCACCAAATAAAATGGGAATGGGTAAAAGGGCATGCTGGTCACCCTGAGAACGAACGCTGCGACGAACTGGCGCGCGCGGCGGCTTTAAACCCGGCCCATGAGGATGCAGGCTACCAGCCTGAATCCTGATCAGGGCTTTCTGTACTGCCGCGTTGCGCCAACGGTCTGCCGGATAGGCGTTTTCGATTTGCTCTGCTTCATCGGGTTAAGCGTAAGGGGGATGGTTCGCTTACGCGCGACGATAAACTGCATGCAGCCTAAGGCGGGCAAATGCGTGCTTAACAACACTCCCCCCTTCCGCGCCCACGGCAGTACCTGAAAACCGCCGTAGCAGAGCACTTCAAAGTTCAGCAGTGAAAGCCAGTCGAGCTGGCGCATCATGGTGAACATTCGGCTGTTATAGGGTGGCGTTCGGCGCAGCACGGGTACCAGCTTGCGCAGCCCCATCAGGCTCAGCGGATTGAATCCGCTGAGGATCAGCCAGCCGTCATCAATCAGAACGCGATCGGCTTCACGCACCATACGGTGAGGATCGCTGCACCAGGGCAACGCGTGTGCAAGAAGGCATGCATCAACGGATTTCTCTGCAAATGGCAGATGCAACGGGTCTGCCTTCACCTGAACCGGCGATCCGCCGAGAGAGACGTTAACCTGATGTGAGATAGCGCAGCTTTCGGTATTGATTTCCGCGCTGAGATTGCCAATCTTAAGCAGGTGAAAGCCATACATTTTCGCGAGCCAGGGCTTCAGCTGCTGCTCCAGTGCCTCGCGATAGTATTCACCCCAGGGCAATTCCGCCCAACGTTCCGGTGCTGCGACAGTCTGAGGTATCCTTGCCGGTTTCATCAAAACACCCGCCACGCTATAAGAGGTAATGTATGAATCTTATCAGTATTCCCGCTTTTGAGGACAATTACATCTGGGTTTTGGTCGATGACGATCGTCGATGCGTCATTGTCGATCCCGGCGAATCCGCCCCTGTACTGCGCGCCATAAATGATAACGGCTGGCAGCCTGACGCCATTCTGTTGACGCATCATCATAACGATCATACTGGCGGCGTGCAGGAACTGCGCGCCCAATTTCCGCATCTTGTGGTGTACGGACCGGCTGAGACACAAAATAAGGGAACGACGCAAGTAGTCGAAGAAGGCGAAAATATCCTCATCCACGAGTGGGAGTTTTCCGTATTTGCTACACCGGGTCACACTTTGGGACATCTGTGTTTCTACAGCAAACCTTATCTTTTTTGTGGCGACACCTTGTTCTCTGGCGGCTGCGGAAGACTGTTTGAAGGCACGCCGGAACAGATGTATCAGTCTTTACAAAAGTTTAGCGCATTACCGGATGATACCCTTATTTGTTGCGCCCATGAGTATACGTTAGGAAATATGAAGTTTGCTGCAAGCCTCTTACCCGAGGATCGAGCGATTCAGGATTATTATCACAAAGTGAAGGAGTTACGTGCAAAAAACCAAAATACACTGCCCGTAATTCTGAAAAATGAGCGTCAGATTAATTTATTTTTACGAACAGATGATATTGATTTAATTAATAAAATTAACCAAGAAACAAATTTGCAACAACCTGAACAGCGATTTGCATGGTTAAGGTCAAAGAAAGATAACTTCAGATAAATGCGGGTTGCCTTTTCAAAATTTCGCCGTTATCATCGCTCGTCTTTTAAGCAACTATTGACACACACATGAAGGCAAAAGCGATATTACTCGCCTCTGTCCTGCTTGTAGGTTGCCAGTCGCAGAACGGCAGCAACGTACAACAGCACGCACAGAGCCTTTCTGCAGCTGGTCAAGGGGAAGCAGGGAAGTTTACAAGTTCGGCGCGCTGGATGGACGATGGGACATCTTTCGCGCAGGAGCAAGACTTGTGGACCTCTATTGGCGACGAGCTAAAGATGGGAATTCCGGAAAACAGCCGGATTCGCGAACAGAAACAGAAGTATTTAAGAAATAAGAGCTATCTCCACGATGTAACGTTACGGGCAGAGCCGTATATGTACTGGATAGCCGGGCAAGTTAAAAAACGTAACATGCCTATGGAGCTGGTACTCCTACCCATAGTGGAGAGCGCTTTTGACCCACACGCGACGTCTGGCGCCAATGCCGCAGGCATTTGGCAGATCATTCCGAGCACCGGGCGAAACTATGGTCTGAAACAGACCCGCAACTATGATGCGCGTCGCGATGTTGTCGCTTCAACGACAGCCGCTCTCGATATGATGCAACGTCTGAACAAGATGTTTGACGGCGACTGGCTGTTAACGGTCGCAGCGTATAATAGCGGCGAAGGTCGTGTACTGAAGGCAATGAAAGCGAATAAAGCACGGGGTAAATCCACCGATTTTTGGTCGCTCTCACTGCCACAGGAAACGAAGATTTACGTACCGAAGATGCTGGCCTTGAGCGATATTCTCAAGAACAGCAAGCGTTACGGTGTACAACTGCCAACACCAGACGAAAGTCGTGCACTGGCGCGCGTTCGCCTCAGCAATCCGGTTGATATTCAACAAGTTGCTGATATGACGGGTATGTCGGTAAGTAAATTGAAAACCTTTAATGCTGGCGTTAAAGGCTCGACGCTGGGGGCAAGCGGCCCGCAGTATGTGATGGTTCCGCAGAAACATGCGGCGCAGTTACGTGAGTCTTTAGCATCGGGTGAAATTGCCGCCGTTCAGTCAACGCTGATCGCCGATGCTTCATCCGTTAGCAGCCGCAGCTATAAGGTGCGTTCAGGGGATACCCTTTCAGGCATTGCCTCACGTCTTGGCGTGAGCGCAAAAGATCTTCAGCAGTGGAACAATCTGCGTGGATCGGGCTTGAAAGTGGGTCAGAATCTGACGGTTGGCGCAGGTAGCAGCGCTCAGCGTCTTGCCAACAACAGCGATAGCATTACCTATCGCGTGCGTAAGGGTGATTCGCTGTCCAGTATCGCAAAACGTCACGGCGTGAACATCAAAGATGTGATGCGCTGGAATAATGATACTGACAATCTGAAACCAGGCGACCAGCTGACGCTGTTTGTGAAGAACAGCGCCACGCCAGACTCCTGATTACACGATCGAAAGATAAAAAGGCACCGATTCCCCTCGGTGCCTTTTTTGTTTATCCCGCTTTTTGCGCTTCAGCCATGATGGTATCGCTCGTAAATGAGCCATCCGCCTGCAGTTCAAAGTACGCCTTCACCTCTGCGGACGCACTCTCCTGGTAAAGCCTAATTGCCTGGCTTAACGCCTCCGGGGTACGCATACGGGCTATCCAGGAGCTGAACTCCAGCGGTAAACGGTCTGTTATTAACGAGCGCGCAATCAGCCCGGCTTCAGTGATAAACGATAACCACTCCCCGCTGGCGTAGTTTTGAACGTGCGAGGTGTCGCGCAGCGCTTCGACCGTCTGCAGCCAGATATTACGCACCGGATGTCCGGGAGACATCACGTCCATAATGATGAAGGTGCCACCCGGCTTCAGAACACGTCTGACTTCGCGCATTGCCTGGCCGACGTCATGCCAGTGGTGTGCAGAATACCGGCTGATCGCGACATCAAACGACGCGTCATCAAACGGTAAAGACTCCGCATAGCCCTGCCGCGTATCAATATTGTTCAACCCTTTCGCTTTAGCCGCTTCAGCAACGACGTCCAGCATCTGGCTCGATAAATCATATGCGGTAACGTGGGCTACCTGCTGCGCAGCCGTAAAGCTGGCGTGCCCTGCCCCACATCCCAGGTCCAGCACGTGCGCCTGCGGGAATGCCGCCAGACGTTCACCGAGACGCACCAGATCGCGACCTGAAGCATGCACGGCGCTGCTCAGATAAGCACTTGCCTGAGAACCAAACTGTTTTTCTACGTTGTCATGATGGGAGTGTGTTGTTGTCATCGTACTGTCCTTTGTTGGTTAAAAATAAAAGGGCAGCATCCGCGCGGCCTGCCCCACGGCAGACCTGACACACCATTATTTATCAGGTTTGCCGGGACTGAATTCAACGAGTAGAGGGTTGTGATCCGAAGCGCGCGTCACCAGTACAGAGGCGTCGTGCACGCTCAAACCGCGATAGAAGACAAAGTCGAGAGGACGACCAAAAGCTTTTTTACGCTGGTCATCACTGAAGCGAACTTCACGCAGCGACATTTCGCGCGCAAAGCGATACAGCGCATTCATGCGCGGACGGCTCCAGGCATTAAAATCGCCTGCCATGATGATGGGCCCGCTGTGATGCGCAATCTGATCGCCAATAGGAAGTAACTGCTTACTATACACATCCACGCCGAGGCTAAAGTTTACCGCGTGGATATTGACGACCATCAGCATACGGGTATCCGGCAGCGGATAGACCGTCACCAGCGCTGATTTCGCCAGACGCAGGATAGGTTCGCGCTCGCGGAGCGGGCAACAGTAGACCGGATGGGCAGCAGAAAGCGTCATTACGCCAGAGGGATGCTGCGGCAGAACAAATGCCGGCACCTGGTCGGCGGCAAGGTAATTCGTGGTGGCAAACCGTACCAGTTCAGGGGTAGTTTGCGCCTCCTGGAGCAGAACCAGGTGGGCATCTTTTCCAAAATTTTTGAGTACCGATAACCACTCCGCGCGCTGCTGCTTGAAGATATTCCAGACCAGCACCCGGATTTTATCATCGCTGCTTAACGGTGTGCCGGCGGGTAATGCCTGGCTTATGCTCGCAAACGACCCCGGAGGCAAAATCCTCTCCGCGGGCATTCCGGCAACATAACGCATGGCATAGGTATTTTTTCGCACTTTTGGAAACAGCCCCTGTAACATGAACCAGCCCTGAAAACGGACTGGTTCTAATGTTATAGGGACTTTAGGTCACACTTTCAACGCAATTTCTGAGAAACCGCTTTCCAGTTTTGTAAGCAAGCACTTACTGATGTTATCCCAGCGCTACGCGGGCTGGCTTATCGAGGCGTCCACTCAGGCCAATCAGCAGGAAGGCGACCAGGACAATCACCGCGCCAATCCATGGGGTCTGGGTTAATCCGAAGTGTTCGACGGTTTGTCCGCCAATAATGGAGCCCAGTGCGATACCAATATTAAAAGCGGCAATATTCAGACCGGATGCCACATCCACCGCATTCGGCGTATAGAGCTCGGCTTTCTGGACAACGTAAACCTGAAGCCCTGGCACATTACCGAAGGCGAAGATCCCCATCACCAGTACCGTGACCAGCGCGGCGTATTGCATTGAAGCCGTGAACTGGAAAATCATCAGCAGAACCACCAGGGCGGCGAAGATAAATTTCAGCGCCGGTACCGCACCATGCTTATCCGCGAGCTTGCCGCCCCAGATATTGCCAATGGCCACAGAAATACCGTATCCCAGCAAAATCCAGCTCACGGCATTCGGGGAGAAGCCCGCCAGGTCCTGCATCATCGGTGCCAGGAAGGTGAAGGCAGTGAATACGCCGCCATAGCCCAGAGCCGTAACCGCATAGATGATAAGCAAACGCGGATGGGTAAGCACTTTCAGCTGATCGCGCAGGCTGGCGCTCGCCCGGCCTGGAATATTCGACGGTACCAGCAGCAGGCTAGTCACCAGAGCGATAACGCCCAGTAAGGAGACGGCCAGGAACGTTTCACGCCAGCCGAAATGCTGTCCGATAAACGTTCCCAACGGTACGCCTGTGACCAGTGCGACGGTCAACCCACCGAACATGATCGCGATCGCTGAAGCCGCTTTCTCTTTGGGGACCAGGCTGGTTGCAATGGTGGAACCAATCGAGAAGAACACGCCGTGTGCCAGACCGGTCAGCAGGCGGGCAATCACCAGCGTGGTGTAGTCCGGTGCCTGCCAGGCCAGAACGTTCCCGGCGGTAAACAGCACCATCAGCGCGACTAACAGCTGCTTACGCGGAAAACGTCCGGTCAGGGCCGTCAGCACCGGCGCGCCGACGGCAACGCCCAGGGCGTAGATGGACACCAGTAACCCGGCTGAGGGCAGCGAGATGGCAAGCTGGTTAGCGATGGTGGGAACCAGTCCCACGATAACAAATTCGGTCGTGCCAATTGCAAAGGCACTGATCGTCAGGGCAAGTAGCGCCAGTGGCATAAAATACTCCGTATCATCAGGATTAAGATGACAGGCAGTATGCGCCAGTGCTTAAATAACAAAAATGGTCAAAATATCAATAGAATTTTGCAGGTGGTGCAACAATGAAAGCAACGTCTGAAGAGCTGACAATCTTTGTCGCCGTCGTCGAAAGCGGCAGCTTTAGCCGCGCGGCCGAGCAGCTGGGACAGGCTAACTCGGCCATTAGCCGCTCGGTGAAAAAGCTAGAGATGAAGCTTGGGGTAAGTCTGCTCAACCGAACGACGCGGCAGCTCAGCCTGACGGAAGAAGGGGAACGTTATTTCCGCCGCGTGCAGTCGGTGCTGCAGGAGATGGCCGCAGCGGAGACGGAGATTATGGAAACCCGCAGCACGCCGCGCGGGTTGCTGCGCATTGATGCTGCCACGCCGGTTGTGCTTCATTTTCTGATGCCGTTAATCAAACCTTTCCGTGAACGCTATCCGGAGATGACGCTCTCTCTGGTTTCGTCCGAGACGTTTATTAACCTCATCGAGCGGAAAGTGGATGTGGCTATTCGGGCGGGAACCCTGACGGATTCCAGCCTGCGGGCCCGCCCGCTGTTTGCCAGCTACCGTAAAATTATCGCGTCGCCACAGTATATTGCTGAACATGGTAAACCGGAGACGGTTGAAGAACTGAAGCAGCATCTGTGCCTGGGCTTTACGGAGCCGGTGTCGCTGAACACCTGGCCTGTTGCCTGTCATGATGGCCAGCTTCATGAAATTACCTGCGGGTTATCGTCTAACAGCGGAGAAACGCTGAAGCAGCTTTGCCTGGAAGGGAATGGGATCGCCTGCTTGTCAGACTATATGATTGATAAAGAGATAGCGCGGGGTGAACTGGTAGAGCTAATGGCCGATAAACGTTTGCCGGTCGAGATGCCTTTCAGCGCGGTGTATTACAGCGACAGAGCGGTAAGCACGCGCATACGCGCCTTTATCGACTTCCTTAGCGAGCATATAAAAACAGCTCCCGGAGGAGCTGTGTGAGGGTTCAGGTTACAGAGGGAGGGTCTTATTAATCCCAGTCAGGGGCTAAACCTTCCGGACTCACCAGGCGGTCGTTGCACTCCAGTGCTGCGATCGCTTTTTTATCATCGTCATCCAGATGAAGATCCAGCGCTAGCAGGTTGCTGGCCAGGTTTTCGCGCTTGGTTGATGATGGGATCACGGCATAGCCTTCACCCATTGCCCATGCCAGAATAACCTGCGCAGCAGTGGCGTTATGCTTCTCAGCGATACGGATAATTACCTCGTCTTTCAGCGCCTTACCGTAGGCCAGCGTCATGTAAGAGGTAATATGGATACCGTGCTGCTTTGCCCAGTCCACGACTTTGCGGTTTTGCAGGTATGGAGACAGCTCGATCTGGTTTGTCGCAATATTTTCTGCGCCAACTGCGGCAATGGCTTTTTCCATCAGCGGGATGGTGAAGTTGGAAATACCAATTTCACGGGTCAGGCCCTGCTTTTTCGCTTCCAGCAGCGCCTGCATGAACTCTTCCACAGAAACGGCATCGTTCGGTGACGGCCAGTGGATCAGCGTCAGATCGACATAGTCGGTACGCAGTTTCTTCAGGCTCTCTTTCAGGCTTGGGATCAGCTTGTCTTTGCTGAGGTTTTCGATCCAGATTTTGGTGGTGATGAACAGTTCATTACGCGGTACACCGCTCTCTTCAAGAGCCTGTCCAACGGCAGCTTCGTTTTCATAGATCTGTGCCGTATCAATTGCGCGATAGCCCAGTTCAAGAGCGGTTTTCACTGATGCGATAACTACGTCGTCTTTCAGGCGGAAAGTGCCAAGACCGAATGCAGGGAGAGTCATAATATTCCTCAATTGTTATGTTCGTTAACTGAGGACGATTATCGCTGGCGGTGTTATAGAGAAAAAGATCGTAAAACGCAGAGGATTTTTGCTAATTTCGCAATAATTAATCGTCAGATATGAAAAAAGCCCTGAGCGTTAACTCAGGGCTTTTAATAAGTGGCGGAACGGACGGGACTCGAACCCGCGACCCCCTGCGTGACAGGCAGGTATTCTAACCGACTGAACTACCGCTCCACCGAAGACTGCTTGTAACCACCGGATTAATGCACC
>NZ_JBLKDI010000022.1:0-81408 GCF_047530715.1 Enterobacter sp. 04-C-12-SI-ECC | reverse complement strand
TGGCGGCTTTAGCGCGGTGGTCCCACCTGACCCCATGCCGAACTCAGAAGTGAAACGCCGTAGCGCCGATGGTAGTGTGGGGTCTCCCCATGTGAGAGTAGGGAACTGCCAGGCATCAAATTAAGTAGTAAGCCGGTGCATTAATCCGGTGGTTACAAGCAGTCTTCGGTGGAGCGGTAGTTCAGTCGGTTAGAATACCTGCCTGTCACGCAGGGGGTCGCGGGTTCGAGTCCCGTCCGTTCCGCCACTTATTAAGACGTTAAGCCTGCCAGTAATGGCAGGCTTAATGGCAAAAAACTTTAGGGGCGTAGCTCAGTTGGTAGAGCACCGGTCTCCAAAACCGGGTGTCGCGAGTTCGAGTCTCTCCGCCCCTGCCATATAGAATCCTTTGCTTCGGCAAAGGATTTTTTTTGCCTGAAACCCGGTGAAATTTCAGCATTCTTAAATGCAGCCAGCGTCCCTGCTGGCCTCAGCCTCAATCCATTACATTGATTTTTAATAGATCTTTTATTTGCGATTGCTTGTCGCTATTTTGCAACCAAATCGCATACAGCGGCCGCGAAAGGGTAGTGGAATCCACCACGGTATGCAGTCCAGGCTTGGTATCTGCCCAACGGACTGGTAACCAGGTGCAACCCTTCAGCAAGGGGAGTTGCTGACAGGCAATCTCGGCAGAACTGGTTGTTAACTGTGGAACATCATCAGGTGCGATCAATCCCGTCTCATGTTGCTGAAAATCAGGTCCCCACTCCAGCCGCAAATAGGTCAGGTCTGCTTTCATCTTTGAGGGTTCAGAAGCATAAAGAGCCAGACCGAACTGTCCAACAATCTGGCTGCTAAATTCGTCCATCTTGGGGGCTTCTGTAGTTATCAGCAGATCCAACTGACGCTCATGAAGTTGCTTAACCAGCGACTGACGTTGCGCAATTCTGGCTTCAAATTGTAAATGGCCATGGGAGTGATATAGCCGGGTAAGCCACTGACTGAGCATGCATTCCCACAGAGATGCGCTGGCCCCTATCGAGAACTCGTTGTGCCTCGACGTATGCGCAACCTCTTTGCGCGCTGCCTGCCAGGTATTCATCAATGTCTCCGCATACGGAAGCAGTTTTTCACCGGCAGGCGTGAGGCGGATATTGTTGCGATGGCGGGTAAAAAGATTCACACCCAGTTGATTTTCCAGCTGTCGAATACGAAAACTGACTGCTGACTGCGTCAGGTAAAGGGCTTCAGCGGCTCGCCCGAAGTGACGCGTTCTGCTCACTTCAAGGAAAGTTTTTAGCAATTCCGTATCCACATCTTTCTCCGCAAAATAATTTGTCGTTATGATTTAAATGTTTTGTTTTACACTCTGTCAAGCGTAACTAATACTCCGCGCCATAAATAGCTCGGCCAAAGAATTAGGAGCGTGTAGGATGGCGGAAAGCTTTACGACGACTAATCGTTTTTTCGACAATAAACATTATCCGCGCGGGTTCTCTCGTCACGGCGATTTCACCATCAAAGAGGCGCAGCTGCTTGAGCGTCATGGTTATGCCTTTAACGAGCTGGATCTGGGTAAACGTGAGCCTGCAACTGAAGATGAAAAACAGTTTGTCTCAGTGTGCCGTGGTGAGCGTGAGCCGCAGTCTGAAGCAGAACGTGTATGGATCAAGTACATGGCTCGCATTAAGCGTCCAAAACGTTTCCATACGCTGTCTGGCGGTAAACCGCAGATGGAAGGTGCAGAAGACTACACCGAGTCTGACGACTAATAAAAAAAGGGGCTACGGCCCCTTTTTTTATGCCAGTAACTTTTGCAGATGCAAAAGCAAACGATCGATCGCCCGATAGCTCAGCGCTTCCTGCAAGTGTTTCCTCGCAATATCAGTACAGCCCTCCACGTCCGCAATGGTTCTGGCTACTTTTAACAAGCGCTGCCACGCACGTATGGAAAGCCCAAAGCGCGTCAACGTCTCCTCCAGCCAAGCCGCATCTTCAACGTTAAGAGAACAAAACTGTCGGATCCCTGCATTATCCAGTCGTGCATTCAGCCTGTTTTGACGGGCATACTGTCTCGCCTGTGCCGCGATAACCCGCTCGCGAACATGCGCGGAGCTTTCACCCAGTTTATCCGTCTGCCTGAGCAGGCCCGGCGGCGGAAGGGGGATTTCCAGTGATAAATCGAAACGGTCGAGAAACGGGCCAGACAGCTTTCCCAGATAGCGCAGCGTCTGCTCTGGCGTACAGCGGTTATGGTTGCCCTGATAATGCCCCGTCGGACTGGGGTTCATCGCCGCCACGAGCTGAAAACGGGCGGGATAGCTTATTTTGGCTCGCGTGCGTGAAATATGTATTTCACCGGATTCAATGGGCTCCCTCAGCGCATCCAGCACACGGCGCTCAAACTCAGGCAGCTCATCGAGAAACAGAATGCCATTGTGTGCCAGCGAGATCTCACCCGGCCCCGGAATAGACCCACCACCGACCATTGCCGTCAGTGACGCGCTATGATGCGGGGATCGAAAGGGACGTCGACGCCACTGTTTGTGCAACGACGTCGAACCGATCAGGCTATAGATGGCGGCGCTTTCCAGCGCTTCATGGTTATTAAGCGGCGGGAGCAATCCGCTTAGCCTGCTTGCCAGCATGGTTTTACCCGTACCCGGCGGGCCAATCAGCAGGAGATTGTGCCCACCCGCTGCCGTAATCTCCAGCGCCCGTTTCCCTTGCTCCTGCCCCATGATCTCGCTGAGGTCTTCTGGCGAATCCGCTATAGCCTCGTCGCACTCTTCCGGCTCGGACAGTTCATGGCGGCCTTCCAGCCAGGCGCACACTTCCTGAAGATGCCCGGCGATAAGGCATCCCTTTTCTGCAATAAGACTCACTTCTGATGCGTTTTCATTGGCCACAACGATTTGCCGCCCTGCACGTATGGCTTCCAGCGCTCCCGATATCGCACCGGGAACGCCTCTCAGTGCGCCTGTGAGCGCGAGTTCACCCACGAACTCATACGAGCCTAGCCTGGTCGTATTAAGCTGCTCAGAAGCCGCGAGAAGCGCAATTGCGATAGGTAAATCGTATCGCCCACCCTCTTTGGGCAGGTCGGCGGGAGCAAGGTTGATGGTGATCTTCTTTGCGGGGAAGGTATAACCGCTGTTTATTATTGCGCTACGAACGCGGTCCCTGGCCTCTTTAACCGTGGTTTCAGGTAACCCGACAAGCGTGAGTCCGGGCAGCCCATTACTCAAATGAACCTCTACGGAAATAAGCGGAGCCTTTACCCCGAGAGCCGCTCGCGTATAAACAACTGACAGTGACATTTGTACTACCTCCTGGTCTGACTATGCCAGTGCCTGTTTTCTCTGTTTAGCCTCTTTTTACGTATTTACGCCGCCTGTTCAGAGATTTTCAGAGAGCATTGAAACCATTGCATCACCGTGGAAGCATACTCGCAAAATGTAAAAAGGCGCGCTTTAAGGGTTAGATCTGCTATAAAAAATGAAAAATATTCACTTCCAAATTTCCTCATATAAAACAATGCGTTCATGAAATTTGGTTCGCTTGCTAACCAAATCCTTCATAAATAAATCTTGTGTTTGATTTAAAAACTGTGATAACTCTTTAGGTATTCCTTCGAACAAGATGCAAAAAGAACTGAAAATGACAGCCCTTCTACGAGTGATTAGCCTGGTCGTGATTAGCGTGGTGGTGATTATTATCCCACCGTGCGGGGCTGCACTTGGACGAGGAAAGGCTTAGAAATCAAGCCTTAACGAACTAAGACCCCCGCACCGAAAGGTCCGGGGGTTTTTTTATGACTAAAAAACTTAAATGAGGAGCAGAGAATGACGACTAGCACAAAATTCTGTTTCTCCAGATTTATGACGGGGAACTAACTATGAATGGGGCACAATGGGTAGTACATGCGTTGCGCGCGCAGGGAGTCGAAACCGTATTCGGTTATCCGGGTGGCGCAATTATGCCGATTTACGATGCACTGTATGACGGCGGCGTGGAACACCTCTTGTGCCGACACGAGCAGGGCGCAGCGATGGCCGCCATCGGCTATGCCCGCGCGACCGGTAAAACCGGTGTGTGCATGGCGACCTCAGGTCCGGGTGCAACGAACCTGATCACCGGCCTGGCTGACGCGCTGCTCGATTCAGTTCCTGTCGTGGCGATTACCGGTCAGGTGGCCTCTCCGTTCATCGGCACCGATGCCTTCCAGGAAGTAGACGTCCTCGGCTTATCGCTGGCTTGCACCAAGCACAGCTTCCTCGTTCAGTCCCTCGAAGAGCTGCCGCGCGTGATGGCCGAAGCGTTCGAGGTTGCCAGTTCTGGCCGTCCTGGCCCGGTTCTGGTAGATATCCCGAAAGATATCCAGGTTGCACTTGGCGATCTGGAGCCGCATTTCTCCACCGTGAAAAGCGACGATGCGTTTCCGCATGCAGATGCTGAAGAAGCGCGTCAGATGATGGCGCAGGCGAAGCAGCCGATGCTGTACGTCGGCGGCGGGGTGGGGATGGCGCAGGCTGTTCCGGCGCTTCGCGCGTTCCTTGCAACCACGCAAATGCCCGCCACCTGCACCCTGAAAGGTCTGGGTGCGGTAGACGCGGACTACCCGTACTACCTCGGCATGCTGGGAATGCACGGCACTAAAGCGGCAAACCTGGCGGTGCAGGAGTGCGACTTGCTTATCGTCGCAGGCGCCCGTTTCGATGACCGCGTCACCGGCAAGCTGAATACCTTCGCGCCGAATGCCAAAGTGATCCATATGGATATCGACCCGGCGGAGATGAACAAACTGCGTCAGGCGCACGTGGCGTTGCAGGGCGATCTTAACGCGCTGTTACCGGCGCTGGAGCAGCCGCTGGATATCAACGCATGGCGTCAGCACACCGCAGACATGCGCGCTGAGCATGCCTGGCGTTACGATCACCCAGGCGATGCCATCTATGCGCCGCTGCTGTTGAAGCAGTTGTCCGACCGTAAACCCGCCGACAGCGTGGTGACGACGGATGTGGGCCAGCATCAGATGTGGTCAGCCCAGCACATGACCTACACCCGCCCGGAGAACTTCATCACCTCCAGCGGCTTAGGCACGATGGGCTTTGGCCTGCCGGCAGCCGTAGGCGCACAGGTGGCCCGCCCGAACGATACCGTGATCTGTATCTCCGGTGACGGCTCCTTCATGATGAACGTTCAGGAGCTCGGCACCGTGAAGCGCAAGCAGTTACCGCTGAAGATCGTGTTGCTCGATAACCAGCGTTTAGGGATGGTTCGCCAGTGGCAGCAGCTGTTCTTCCAGGAGCGTTACAGCGAGACAACCCTGACCGATAACCCTGATTTCCTCACTCTGGCCAGCGCCTTCGGCATTCCTGGCCAGCACATCACCCGTAAAGACCAGGTTGAAGCGGCACTCGACACCATGCTGTCAAGCGAAGGGCCATACCTGCTTCATGTCTCAATCGACGAGCTTGAGAACGTCTGGCCGTTGGTACCGCCCGGTGCCAGTAACTCACAAATGCTGGAGAAATTATCATGATGCAACATCAGGTCGCCGTGCAGGCTCGCTTCAACCCGGAAACGTTAGAACGCGTATTGCGTGTGGTTCGCCACCGTGGCTTTCAGATTTGCTCTATGAATATGGAAACGGCCACCGACGCCCAGAACATCAGTATCGAATTAACCGTTGCCAGCCCGCGGCCGGTCGACTTACTGTTTAGTCAGTTATCAAAGCTGGTAGACGTTGCCCATGTTGCCATCTGCCAGAGCACAACCACATCACAACAAATCCGCGCTTGAGCGTGACAGGACGAAAAAATGACGACAAAAAAAGCTGATTACATTTGGTTCAATGGTGAGATGGTTCGCTGGGAAGACGCGAAAGTTCACGTGATGTCCCACGCGCTGCACTACGGTACCTCCGTGTTTGAAGGCATCCGTTGCTACGATTCTCACAAAGGGCCAGTGGTGTTCCGCCATCGCGAACACATGCAGCGTCTGCATGACTCAGCCAAAATTTATCGTTTCCCGGTCTCTCAAAGCGTTGATGAGCTGATGGAAGCCTGCCGCGAAGTGATTCGCCAGAACAAACTGACCAGCGCCTATATTCGTCCGCTGGTCTTCGTGGGTGATGTGGGCATGGGCGTGAACCCGCCGGCCGGTTACAACACCGATGTGATCATTGCTGCGTTCCCGTGGGGCGCCTACCTGGGCGCAGAAGCACTGGATCAGGGGATCGACGCAATGGTTTCTTCCTGGAACCGCGTGGCGCCAAACACCATCCCGACTGCCGCAAAAGCGGGCGGTAACTACCTCTCCTCACTGCTGGTCGGCAGCGAAGCGCGCCGCCACGGCTATCAGGAAGGCATCGCCCTCGACGTGAACGGCTACATCTCAGAAGGCGCGGGCGAAAACCTGTTTGAAGTAAAAGACGGCATTCTGTTTACCCCGCCGTTCACCTCTTCCGCGCTGCCGGGCATCACCCGCGACGCCATCATCAAGCTGGCGAAAGATCTGGGTATCGAAGTGCGCGAGCAGGTGCTGTCCCGCGAATCCCTCTACCTGGCAGACGAAGTGTTCATGTCCGGTACCGCGGCTGAAATCACGCCGGTTCGCAGCGTCGACGGTATTCAGGTGGGTGAAGGCCGCTGTGGTCCGGTGACCAAACGCATCCAGCAAGCCTTCTTCGGCCTCTTCACCGGCGAAACAGAAGACAAATACGGCTGGTTGGATCAGGTTAATCACTAAATATAAATGTGGGACGGCACGCACCGTCCCATTAAATAGTCAGACGGGAGTCAATAAAGCATGCCTAAGTATCGTTCAGCCACCACCACCCACGGCCGTAACATGGCGGGTGCCCGCGCATTGTGGCGCGCCACCGGAATGACCGACGCCGATTTCGGCAAGCCAATTATCGCCGTGGTGAACTCCTTCACCCAGTTTGTACCGGGCCACGTGCATCTGCGCGATCTCGGTAAGCTGGTTGCCGAGCAAATCGAAGCCTCCGGCGGCGTGGCGAAAGAGTTCAACACCATTGCGGTGGATGACGGTATCGCAATGGGCCACGGGGGAATGCTCTATTCACTGCCGTCGCGCGAGCT
Organism: Enterobacter sp. 04-C-12-SI-ECC; assembly: GCF_047530715.1. Taxonomy (NCBI): domain Bacteria; kingdom Pseudomonadati; phylum Pseudomonadota; class Gammaproteobacteria; order Enterobacterales; family Enterobacteriaceae; genus Enterobacter; species Enterobacter sp. 04-C-12-SI-ECC. Next base: position 74,317 of record NZ_JBLKDI010000022.1, on the reverse strand, counting down.
GATCGCCGACTCGGTGGAGTATATGGTCAACGCCCACTGCGCCGATGCGATGGTCTGTATCTCCAACTGCGACAAAATCACCCCGGGGATGCTGATGGCCTCCCTGCGCCTGAACATTCCGGTGATCTTCGTCTCCGGTGGTCCGATGGAGGCGGGTAAAACCAAGCTCTCCGACAAAATCATCAAGCTCGACCTGGTCGATGCGATGATCCAGGGCGCAGACCCGAAAGTCTCTGACGAGCAGAGCGATCAGGTGGAACGCTCCGCGTGCCCGACCTGCGGCTCTTGTTCCGGCATGTTCACGGCCAACTCCATGAACTGCCTGACCGAAGCGCTGGGCCTTTCCCAGCCGGGCAACGGCTCGCTGCTGGCGACCCACGCCGACCGTAAGCAGCTGTTCCTCAACGCCGGTAAACGTATCGTTGAGCTGACCAAACGCTACTACGAGCAGGACGATGCCAGCGCGCTGCCGCGCAATATCGCCAGTAAAGCGGCGTTCGAAAACGCCATGACGCTGGATATCGCCATGGGCGGCTCCACTAACACCGTTCTGCACCTGCTGGCCGCCGCGCAGGAAGCCGAAATCGACTTCACCATGAGCGACATCGACAAGCTCTCCCGCAAAGTGCCGCAGCTGTGTAAAGTCGCGCCGAGTACCCAGAAGTACCACATGGAAGACGTGCACCGCGCGGGTGGCGTCATCGGTATCCTGGGCGAGCTGGATCGCGCCGGGCTGCTGAACCGCGACGTGAAAAACGTCCTCGGCCTGACGCTGCCGGAATCGCTGGATCAATACGACGTGATGCTGACCAAAGACGACGCGGTGAAAAAGATGTTCCGCGCCGGCCCTGCAGGTATTCGCACCACCCAGGCGTTCTCGCAGGATTGCCGCTGGGACACGCTGGATGACGACCGTGCTGAAGGCTGCATCCGCTCGCTGGAGCACGCCTACAGCAAAGACGGCGGTCTGGCGGTGCTGTACGGTAACTTTGCGGAAAACGGCTGCATCGTGAAAACCGCAGGCGTGGACGACAGTATCCTGAAATTCACCGGTCCGGCGAAAGTGTACGAAAGCCAGGACGAGGCGGTAGATGCCATCCTTGGCGGCAAAGTGGTGGAAGGCGACGTGGTTGTCATTCGCTACGAAGGGCCGAAAGGCGGCCCGGGCATGCAGGAGATGCTCTACCCGACCACCTTCCTGAAGTCGATGGGCCTTGGTAAAGCCTGCGCGCTGATCACCGACGGTCGTTTCTCCGGCGGGACCTCTGGTCTCTCCATCGGCCACGTCTCCCCGGAAGCGGCAAGCGGCGGCAACATTGCCATCATCGAAGATGGCGACCTGATCGAAATCGACATTCCGAATCGCGGCATTCAGCTGAAGCTGAGCGACCAGGAGATCGCGGCCCGTCGTGAAGCGCAGGAAGCGCGAGGCGATAAAGCCTGGACGCCGAAAGACCGCCAGCGCGACGTCTCGTTTGCCCTGCGCGCCTACGCGAGCCTTGCAACCAGTGCAGATAAAGGCGCGGTGCGCGATAAATCGAAACTTGGGGGCTAATGATGGCCGAGTCACAACCCTTATCCGCCGCCCCTGAGGGGGCGGAATACCTGAGAGCGGTGCTACGCGCGCCGGTCTATGAAGCTGTGCAGGTCACGCCCCTGCAAAAAATGGAAAAACTTTCCTCGCGCCTCGACAACGTCATTCTGGTGAAGCGCGAAGACCGCCAGCCGGTGCACAGCTTTAAGCTGCGCGGTGCTTACGCGATGATGGCCGGGCTGACGGATGAGCAGAAAGCGCGCGGCGTCATTACCGCGTCGGCGGGCAACCACGCCCAGGGCGTTGCCTTCTCCTCGGCCCGTCTGGGGCTGAAGGCGCTGATCGTGATGCCGGTCGCTACCGCAGACATCAAAGTCGACGCGGTGCGCGGTTTTGGCGGAGAAGTGCTGCTCCACGGCGCGAACTTTGACGAAGCCAAAGCCAAAGCGATTGAGCTGGCGCAGCAGCAGGGCTTCACCTGGGTGCCGCCGTTCGACCATCCGATGGTGATTGCCGGGCAGGGCACGCTGGCGCTTGAGCTGCTGCAGCAGGATGCCCATCTCGACCGCGTCTTCGTCCCGGTGGGCGGTGGTGGTTTAGCCGCAGGCGTGGCGGTGCTGATCAAACAGCTAATGCCGCAGATCAAAGTCATTGCCGTGGAAGCGGAAGACTCCGCCTGCCTGAAAGCGGCGCTGGATGCCGGGCATCCGGTAGACCTGCCGCGCGTCGGGCTGTTTGCCGAGGGCGTGGCGGTGAAGCGCATTGGCGACGAAACGTTCCGCCTGTGCCGGGAATATCTCGACGATATCGTCACGGTGGACAGCGACGCCATCTGCGCGGCGATGAAAGATCTGTTCGAGGACGTGCGTGCGGTGGCGGAACCCTCCGGCGCGCTGGCGCTGGCGGGCATGAAAAAATACATCGCGCAGCACAACATTCGCGGCGAACGTCTGGCGCACGTGCTTTCCGGCGCCAACGTCAACTTCCACGGTCTGCGCTACGTTTCCGAGCGCTGCGAGCTGGGCGAACAGCGTGAAGCGCTGCTGGCGGTGACCATCCCGGAAGAGAAGGGCAGCTTCCTCAAGTTCTGCCAGCTGCTGGGCGGTCGTTCGGTAACGGAGTTCAACTACCGCTTTGCCGATGCGAAAGATGCCTGCATTTTTGTCGGCGTGCGTCTGAGCCGGGGCGTGGAGGAGCGTAAAGAGATCCTCAGCCTGCTGCATGAAGGCGGCTACAGCGTGGTCGATCTGTCCGACGATGAAATGGCTAAGCTGCATGTGCGTTACATGGTTGGCGGTCGTCCCTCAAAGCCTCTCCAGGAACGCCTGTTCAGCTTCGAGTTTCCGGAATCACCGGGCGCGTTGCTCAAGTTCCTGCACACGCTCGGCACGCACTGGAACATCTCTCTGTTCCACTACCGTAGCCACGGCACCGACTACGGCCGCGTGCTGGCGGCGTTCGAGCTGGGCGAGCACGAGCCGGATTTCGAAACGCGCCTGAACGAACTGGGCTATGAATGTCATGACGAAACCCATAACCCGGCGTTCAGGTTCTTTCTGGCTGGCTAGTGGTTCGGCAATATCGTCCAGAACGCATCAATAAGCGGCTCATGCAGCCGCTTTTTTTGTGCGCACACGCCAAGCTCAAAAGGCGTCTTCTCGTCGCTGCGCTCCAGAATCATCACGCGATTGCGCACCGGTTCCGGGCTGTTTTCCAGCACCACTTCCGGCAGCAGCGCCACGCCGCAGCCGAGCGCCACCATCGACACCATCGCCTCATGGCCGCTAACGGTGGCGTAAATCGACGGATTGCTGATTTTCTGACGGCGGAACCACAGCTCGATGCGGCGGCGCACCGGCCCCTGATCGGCCATGATAAACGGCACCGTCGACCAGTCCGGTTTTTCTACCGATACCTGATTACGCACCGGGCAGGGCAGCGCCGGGGCAATCAGCACCACCGCCAGATTCTCCAGCATTGAGAACGCCACCGCGCCCGGCAGGGTTTCGGGTTTTCCGGCGATGGCGAGATCCGCTTCGCCCGTCACCACTTTTTCCATCGCGTCGGCGGCGTCGCCTGTGGTGAGCTTAATTTCAACCGACGGATGCGCCGCGCGGAAGCGGTCAAGGATGGGGGGCAGATGGCTGTAGGCGGCGGTCACGGAGCAAAAAATATGCAGCTCGCCGGAGAGTGATGGCCCCTGCTGATCGATCGAGTGCCGCAGCTGCTGGTACTGTAACAGCGTCTGCTGAGCAAAAATGCGCAGCTCTTCGCCCGCTTCCGTGAGGGTGACGGTGCGGTTATCGCGCACGAACAGCGGCTGGCCGAGATCTTCCTCAAGGCGCTGGATCTGGCGCGACAGCGTGGAGGGGCTGACGTGCATCGCCCGCGCGCTGCGGCCAAAATGACGGCTTTCCGCCAGGTGAAGAAACATTTTCAGATCGCGTAAATCCACCGATTCCACTCCCTCTTTTTACATTGCAAAAATTGCAACATGACGTTGTGAATATATCAATTTCCGCAATAAATTTCCTGTTGTAATGTGGGTACATTCTCGCTGAAACGCGAACCGAACAATAAGACACACAACATCACGAGGTATCACCCATGGCTAACTACTTTAATACACTGAACTTGCGCCAGCAGCTGGCGCAGCTGGGCAAATGCCGCTTCATGGCGCGCGACGAATTTGCCGATGGCGCAAGCTACCTTCAGGGTAAAAAAGTGGTCATCGTCGGCTGTGGCGCACAGGGTCTGAACCAGGGCCTGAACATGCGTGACTCCGGTCTGGATATCTCCTACGCCCTGCGCAAAGAAGCGATTGCCGAGAAGCGCGCTTCCTGGCGTAAAGCGACCGAAAACGGCTTCAAAGTGGGTACCTACGAAGAGCTGATCCCGCAGGCGGATCTGGTGGTTAACCTGACCCCGGACAAGCAGCACTCTGACGTGGTGCGTTCCGTTCAGCCGCTGATGAAAGACGGCGCAGCGCTGGGTTACTCCCACGGCTTCAACATCGTTGAAGTGGGCGAGCAGATCCGTAAAGACATCACCGTGGTGATGGTGGCACCGAAGTGCCCGGGTACCGAAGTTCGTGAAGAGTACAAGCGTGGCTTCGGCGTGCCGACGCTGATCGCAGTTCACCCGGAAAACGATCCGAAAGGCGAAGGCATGGCGATTGCCAAAGCCTGGGCTGCGGCGACCGGCGGTCACCGCGCTGGCGTACTGGAATCGTCCTTCGTTGCCGAAGTGAAATCTGACCTGATGGGCGAGCAGACCATTCTGTGCGGCATGCTGCAGGCCGGTTCTCTGCTCTGCTTCGACAAGCTGGTGGAAGAAGGTACCGACCCGGCATACGCAGAAAAACTGATTCAGTTCGGCTGGGAAACCATCACCGAAGCGCTGAAGCAGGGCGGTATTACGCTGATGATGGACCGTCTGTCCAACCCGGCAAAACTGCGTGCTTTCGCGTTGTCTGAACAGCTGAAAACCATTATGGCGCCGCTGTTCCAGAAACATATGGACGACATCATCTCCGGCGAATTCTCTTCCGGCATGATGGCGGACTGGGCCAACGACGACAAGAAACTGCTGACCTGGCGTGAAGAGACCGGTAAGACCGCGTTCGAAACCGCGCCGCAGTATGAAGGTAAAATCGGCGAGCAGGAGTACTTCGATAAAGGCGTACTGATGATTGCGATGGTGAAAGCAGGCGTTGAGCTGGCGTTCGAAACCATGGTGGATTCCGGCATCATCGAAGAGTCTGCGTACTACGAATCTCTGCACGAGCTGCCGCTGATCGCGAACACCATCGCCCGTAAGCGTCTGTACGAAATGAACGTGGTTATCTCTGATACCGCAGAATACGGTAACTATCTGTTCTCTTACGCCTGCGTACCGCTGCTGAAAGAGTTCATGACCACCCTGCAGACGGGCGATCTGGGCAAAGCGATTGCGGAAGGTGCCGTGGATAACGCGCAGCTGCGCGACGTAAACGAAGCGATTCGCAGCCACCAGATCGAGAAAGTGGGCCACAAACTGCGTGGCTACATGACCGATATGAAACGTATTGCTGTAGCAGGTTAACAACCTTGTCGGGTGGCGCTTCGCTTACCCGACCTACAAAAACGTAAGATGCAGGCCGGGTAAGGCGCAGCCGCCACCCGGCTTTTTTATTTGCGATACAGCACCTTAATAATGTGATAACCGAACTGGGTATGCAGTGGACCGGTTGGCTCCAGCACCGGGCAGGAGAAGACCACTTTATCGAACGCCGGAACCATCTGGCCCTGACGGAATTCGCCTAAATCGCCGCCACGCTTGCCGGACGGGCAAATAGAGTGCTTCTTCGCCAGCTTGCCGAAGTCGGCGCCGTTTTTAATCTGCTCCAGAAGATCCAGAGCCAGTTTCTCTTCTTTAACAAGAATATGCAGTGCTGCTGCTGTTTTTGCCATGATCGTGCCTTGAGTGGTATGGATTAGGCTCGCTATACTACCACGCTGTTATTCTCCCCTCCTGACTTTCATTGAGCGATCATTTATGCGTTTAAATCCCGGACAACAACAAGCCGTCGAATTTGTAACCGGACCGTGTCTGGTGCTGGCGGGCGCAGGATCCGGTAAAACGCGCGTCATCACCAATAAGATTGCGCACCTGATCCGCGGCTGCGGCTATCAGGCACGCCACATTGCGGCGGTTACCTTTACCAACAAAGCGGCGCGCGAGATGAAAGAGCGTGTTGGCCAGACGCTGGGGCGCAAAGAGGCGCGCGGGCTGATGATCTCTACCTTCCACACGCTGGGGCTGGATATCATTAAACGTGAATACGCCGCGTTGGGGATGAAATCCAACTTTTCGCTGTTCGATGACACCGACCAGGTGGCGTTGCTCAAAGAGCTCACCGAGGGGCTGATCGAGGATGATAAGGTGCTGTTGCAGCAGCTGATCTCAACGATCTCGAACTGGAAAAACGATCTGATGACCCCAGCCCAGGCTGCGGCGATCGCCAAAGGCGAACGGGATCGGATCTTTGCCCACTGCTATGGTCTGTACGACGCGCACATGAAAGCGTGCAACGTGCTGGACTTCGACGATCTGATCCTCTTGCCGACGCTGCTTTTACAGCGAAATGAAGAGGTGCGCGAGCGCTGGCAGAATAAAATCCGCTACCTGCTGGTGGATGAATATCAGGACACCAACACCAGCCAGTACGAGCTGGTGAAGCTGCTGGTGGGGCAGCGCGCGCGCTTCACCGTGGTTGGCGATGATGACCAGTCAATTTACTCCTGGCGCGGCGCACGCCCGCAAAACCTGGTGCTTCTGAGCAAAGATTTCCCCGCTCTGCAGGTGATTAAGCTGGAGCAGAACTACCGTTCCTCCGGGCGCATCCTGAAGGCGGCAAACATCCTGATTGCCAATAACCCGCACGTTTTTGAAAAGCGTCTCTTCTCCGAACTTGGCTACGGTACGGAGCTGAAGGTGCTCAGCGCCAATAATGAAGAGCATGAGGCGGAGCGCGTGACGGGCGAACTGATCGCCCACCACTTCGTCAATAAAACCGAATACAAGGATTACGCGATCCTCTATCGCGGCAATCACCAGTCGCGCGTCTTTGAAAAGATGCTGATGCAGAACCGCATTCCGTACAAAATTTCCGGCGGCACTTCGTTCTTCTCGCGGCCAGAGATTAAAGATCTGCTGGCCTATCTGCGCGTGCTCACTAACCCGGATGACGACAGCGCGTTTCTGCGCATCGTGAATACACCAAAGCGCGAGATTGGTCCGGCGACGCTGCAAAAGCTGGGCGAATGGGCGATGACCCGCAATAAGAGCCTGTTTACCGCCAGCTTTGATATGGGTCTGAGCCAGACGCTGACGGGGCGCGGGTATGATAATTTAACCCGCTTCACCCACTGGCTGGGTGAAGTGCAGCGCCTGGCTGAGCGCGAGCCCGTGGCGGCGGTACGCGATCTGATCCACGGCATTGACTACGAATCCTGGCTGTACGAAACCTCTGCCAGCCCGAAAGCGGCAGAAATGCGTATGAAAAACGTTAACCAGCTTTTTAGCTGGATGACCGAAATGCTGGAAGGCTCTGAGATAGATGAGCCGATGACGTTAACGCAGGTGGTCACCCGCTTTACCCTGCGCGACATGATGGAGCGCGGCGAGAGCGAAGAAGAGGCCGACCAGGTTCAGCTGATGACGCTGCATGCGTCAAAAGGGCTGGAGTTCCCGTATGTGTATCTGGTCGGTATGGAAGAAGGTTTATTGCCGCACCAGAGCAGCATTGATGAAGATAATGTCGACGAGGAGCGCCGTCTGGCCTACGTGGGGATCACCCGCGCGCAAAAGGAGCTGACGTTCACGCTCTGTAAAGAGCGCCGTCAGTACGGTGAACTCGTGCGCCCGGAACCCAGCCGTTTCCTGCTGGAACTGCCGCAGGACGATCTGATCTGGGAACAGGAGCGCAAAGTGATTACCGCGGAAGAGCGGATGCACAAAGGACAGGCTAACGTGGCGAACATTCGCGCCATGCTGGCAAAAGCCAAAGAGAAGGGATAATGATGAGTAGGCCGGGTAAGGCGAAGCCGCCACCCGGCAGTGTTCAGCGTATTACTTCACCTCAAGCACCCAGTGCACATAGCTCTGCCACTGGCACTCCTGTTCGATCATCTCTGCCCCAAGCGGGTGATTCTCAATCCAGTTTTCCGGCAGCGTCAGTGTCAGCTTCTCATCATCGGCTAGCAGATTAATGGCGGGTAACAAATCATCGCGGCGGCGGCTGGCAAACAGAATTGCCAGACGCAGCAGGCGACACAGATGCTCGGCCACGCGCGGCGGTACGGCATTTTGCTGATGCAAAGAGGAGAGATCGACGGCGTTGGTCTGGTTCAGCAGCAGCGTTGCCAGCAGCTTTTTCTGTGCGGGCGTGTAGCCCGGCAAATCCAGGTTGCGCACCAGATACGCTGCGTGAGCAGGTGCCTGCTTAAAATCTATACTGAGCCCCACCTCGTGCAGCGCACAGGCGCTCAGCAATAAATCGCGGCTCAGATGATCAAGATCCCAGGCGTTAGCGACCTGGTCGGCAAAGCGTGATGCCAGCTGTGATACGCGGCCAGCCTGATCGATATCAACCAGAAAACGACGCTGGACGTTGCGCAGCGTACGGTTGCGGATGTCCTGATCCACCGACAGATGCAGCATCCCGTAGACCAGACCTTCGCGCAGCGCGCCGCCGGCCAGGGTCATACACTGGATATTAAGTTCGGTGAATATGGCGATCAGAATGGCCAGCCCGCTTGGGAAAACCAGGGCACGTTCCAGCGTCAGGCCTTCAATTTCCAGCTCTTCCAGACGTCCGCACTGAATGGCACGCTGTTTAAGCTGCTGAAGTTTGGCAAGCGTGATCCGCTCGTCCATGCCCTGCGCCATCATGATTTCCTGCAGGGCCTGCACGGTACCCGAAGCCCCGACGCAGACTTTCCAGCCGTGATAGCGCAGTTCGTCCATTACCGGGCGTAGCACTGCGCGCGCGGCGTTTTCCGCCTCGTCGAAGTTCTCTTTACCCAGATTCCGGTCAGTAAAGTAACGTTCAAGCCAGGTCACGCAGCCCATCGACAGGCTGAACAGCGACGTCGCCTGCGCGCCGGTGCCGGTTACCAGTTCGGTACTGGCACCGCCGATATCCACCACCAGACGGCGATCGTCACCCCCGGTGGTGTGGGCAACGCCCTGGTAGATCAGGCGTGCTTCTTCTTCACCGCTGATAACCTGAACCGGACACCCCAGAATTTCCTGCGCTTTGGCAATAAAATCTACGGCGTTAACCGCCAGTCTGAGCGTCGCTGTGGCGACGACGGTGATTTGAGCATGCGGGATATCCTGCAGACGCTCAGCAAAGAGCCGCAGGCATTGCCAGCCACGTTCCATGGCTTCAGGCGAGAGGTGATTATCGCTGCTCAGGCCCGCCGCGAGGCGGACCTTGCGCTTAATGCGCGTCAGCGTTTGTATGCTTCCCGCCACCTCACGCACAACCAGCATATGAAAACTATTCGAACCGAGATCAATTGCCGCATAGAGCGAGGTGGAGCTGAGCATAAAGTATTAACCTGAACGACGACGATTACGCGGTGCGCCGCCTGAACGACGCGGACCATTGCCGGAGCGCGGGCGGGAAAGACGCTTAGGCGGCGGCAGTTCGCTTAACAGCGCTTCCGGATTGTATTTACTCTGCGGAATAGAGTGACCGATGTAGGTCTCAATGGCTGGAAGATTCAGCGCATACTCTTCACACGCAAGGCTAATCGAGTGACCGCTTGCGCCCGCACGACCGGTACGACCGATACGGTGTACGTAGTCTTCGCAGTCGTCTGGCAGATCGTAGTTAAAGACGTGCGTCACGGCCGGAATGTGTAAACCACGTGCCGCCACATCGGTTGCGACCAGAATATCAAGATCGCCACGGGTGAACTCGTCGAGGATACGAAGGCGTTTTTTCTGCGCCACGTCGCCGGTCAACAGGCCAACACGGTGACCGTCGGCAGCCAGATGGCCCCAGATGTCTTCACAGCGGTGTTTAGTGTTCGCGAAGATAATGGCGCGATCGGGCCACTCTTCTTCAATCAACGTTTGCAGCAGACGCATTTTCTCTTCATTGGAAGGATAGAAGAGCTCTTCTTTAATGCGGTGGCCCGTTTTCTGCTCCGGCTCCACTTCCACATACTCGGCGTTGTTCATCTGCTCGAACGCCAGCTCGCGTACGCGATAAGAAAGGGTGGCAGAGAACAGCATGTTCAGGCGCTGATTTGCCGGCGGCATGCGGCGGAACAGCCAGCGGATATCTTTAATGAAGCCCAGATCGTACATGCGATCAGCTTCATCAAGCACCACAACCTGGATGGCGCCGAGGTTGATATGGTTCTGTTTGGCGTAGTCGATAAGACGGCCGGTGGTCCCAATCAGGATATCCACGCCGCTTTCCAGCACTTTCAGCTGCTTATCGTAGCCGTCGCCGCCATAGGCCAGGCCAAGCTTCAGACCAGTAGCCTGTGCCAGGGGTTCAGCGTCTGCATGGATCTGTACCGCCAGTTCTCGCGTCGGGGCCATAATTAGCGCGCGCGGCTGGTTAACTTTGCGGTCTGCAATCGCTGGGTGAGAAAGTAAATAATGGAACGTTGACGTTAAAAACGCCATCGTTTTGCCGGTACCGGTTTGCGCCTGCCCTGCAACATCGCGACCGGCCAGCGTCAGCGGCAGGGCGAGAGCCTGAATGGGCGTGCAGTTATGAAACCCTTTTGTTTCAAGGGCTTCGATCACTTTTGGGTGCAGGGCGAAGTCGGAAAACTTCTGTTCTGTTAAATGTGTTTTGCTCATAGTGTGGTAGAATATCAGCTTACTATTGCTTTACGAAAGCGTATCCGGTGAAATAAAGTCAACCTTTAGTTGGTTAATGCGACATCAACACGTCGTTGGTGGAGACAAAACCAACGTACCAGGCTTATTCCTGTGGAGTTATATATGAGCGATAAAATTATTCACCTGACTGACGACAGTTTTGACACGGACGTACTTAAGGCTGACGGGCTGATCCTCGTCGATTTCTGGGCTGAATGGTGTGGTCCTTGCAAAATGATCGCCCCGATTCTGGATGAGATCGCTGACGAATATCAGGGCAAACTGACGGTTGCCAAGCTGAACATCGACCAGAACCCGGGCACCGCACCGAAATACGGTATCCGTGGCATCCCGACCCTTCTGCTGTTCAAAAACGGCGAAGTGGCGGCGACCAAAGTGGGCGCGCTGTCCAAAGGTCAGCTGAAAGAGTTCCTGGACGCTAACCTGGCGTAAGGTTTCTCCGCTGTGCGTCCAGAGCCCCCGGCTAAATGATGTGGAACTCTGGACGCCCGGCTGAAGTCGTGCTAAGTTAGCTATGACTTCGTTTTAAACATATCTATTGTTTGAATCTTGTTTTACCCGATACTTCCCTTTGTTGACATGAACAATGCGTGAAGTGGCTAAATTCCGGGCTTGTCACTCAATCCGTCTTGTCGTTTCAGTTCTGCGTTCTTTCCCTGTGACCAGACAGCGAACAGACATGAGGTGATGGCCGCTAAACAGGCATGGATGACCCTGCCATACCATTCACAACATTAAGTTCGAGAATCACTCCGAGTTTAAGAACCCACACCATTATGAATCTTACCGAATTAAAGAATACGCCGGTTTCTGAGCTGATCACTCTCGGCGAAAATATGGGACTGGAAAACCAGGCTCGTATGCGCAAGCAGGACATCATTTTCGCCATCCTGAAGCAGCACGCTAAGAGTGGCGAAGATATCTTTGGCGACGGTGTGCTGGAGATATTGCAAGACGGATTTGGTTTCCTCCGCTCTGCAGACAGCTCCTACCTCGCCGGCCCTGACGACATCTACGTATCCCCCAGCCAAATCCGCCGTTTCAACCTCCGCACTGGTGACACCATTTCAGGTAAGATTCGTCCTCCTAAAGAGGGTGAACGCTACTTTGCGCTGTTGAAAGTCAATGAAGTTAACTTCGATAAACCAGAAAACTCGCGTAACAAGATCCTCTTTGAGAACTTAACGCCTCTGCACGCGAACTCTCGCCTGCGCATGGAGCGTGGTAACGGTTCTACCGAAGACTTAACCGCGCGCGTCCTGGATCTGGCATCGCCAATCGGTCGCGGCCAGCGTGGTCTGATTGTGGCCCCGCCAAAAGCGGGTAAAACCATGCTGCTGCAGAACATCGCGCAGAGCATTGCCTACAACCACCCAGACTGCGTGCTGATGGTGCTGCTGATTGACGAACGTCCGGAAGAAGTGACCGAGATGCAGCGTCTGGTTAAAGGTGAAGTGGTTGCTTCTACCTTCGACGAGCCAGCATCTCGCCACGTTCAGGTTGCGGAAATGGTTATCGAGAAGGCGAAACGCCTGGTTGAGCACAAGAAAGACGTGATCATCCTGCTTGACTCCATCACCCGTCTGGCGCGTGCCTACAACACCGTGGTGCCAGCTTCCGGTAAAGTGTTGACCGGTGGTGTGGACGCTAACGCCCTGCACCGTCCAAAACGCTTCTTCGGTGCGGCACGTAACGTGGAAGAGGGCGGTAGCCTGACCATCATCGCAACGGCGCTGATCGATACCGGCTCCAAAATGGACGAGGTTATCTACGAAGAGTTTAAAGGTACAGGTAACATGGAACTGCACCTCTCTCGTAAAATCGCTGAAAAACGCGTCTTCCCGGCTATCGATTACAACCGTTCCGGTACCCGTAAGGAAGAGCTGCTCACCACCCAGGAAGAGCTGCAGAAAATGTGGATCCTGCGCAAAATCATCCATCCAATGGGTGAAATTGACGCGATGGAGTTCCTCATTAACAAACTGGCGATGACCAAAACCAACGACGATTTCTTCGACATGATGAAGCGCTCGTAACGTAAATAAAGCCAGCGAACGCCACGTTTTTACGTGGCGTTTTTCTTTTATGGACTATACGCTAGTGTCGCCTACTCCCAATTTTGACCGGTCAGTGCGACAATAAGATAATTCGCACAGTAAAAACATTAATAGCTTGAATAATAAACAAATGGAATTGTAAGAGGTTTGCTTTATAACTTCAGGCGCGGCCCCTTGATGGTTATACTTCCTTGACTAACATTTGTTGAGAACATCCATTGTGAACCTACTTGATACGTTTACTGAACTAACCAGTATTTTCTTGTTTACCACCTGCTTTTTGTTTCTGGCACGTAAGGTTGCAAAATATCTGGGCTTAGTGGATAAACCCAACTTCCGTAAACGTCATCAAGGCATGATCCCTCTGGTCGGTGGCATCTCTGTTTTTGCGGGGATCTGCTTCACTTTTGCTATTACAGATTACTATATTCCGCATGCCAGGCTTTATCTCATATGCTCAACAGTTCTTGTTGTGATTGGTGCGCTGGACGATAGATACGACATCAGCGTCAAAATCCGCGCTTTCGTTCAGGCAGCTGTCGCTATTGCAATGATGGTGTTTGCTAAGTTGCACCTGAGTAGCCTGGGCTATATTTTCGGGGCCTGGGAGATGGAACTCGGCCCATTCGGCTATTTCCTGACACTTTTTGCCGTGTGGGTGGCTATTAACGCGTTCAACATGGTTGACGGTATTGATGGTTTGCTTGGTGGCCTGTCCTGCGTCTCATTTGCCGCCATTGGTTTCATTTTATGGTTCGATGGGCAATATAGCCTTGCTATGTGGTGTTTCGCCATGATTGCTGCCATCCTGCCTTATATCCTGTTAAATCTCGGCACATTGGGCCGACGCTATAAAGTCTTCATGGGCGATGCGGGTAGCACGCTTATCGGCTTTACTGTCATTTGGATCTTGTTGGAAACCACTCAGGGCGATGTGCATCCCATCAGCCCGGTAACGGCGCTATGGATTATTGCCATCCCCTTAATGGATATGGTTGCGATTATGTATCGCCGCCTGCGTAAAGGAATGAGTCCATTCTCTGCTGACCGTCAGCACATTCATCATTTGATCATGCGAGCCGGATTCACTTCCCGGCAGGCATTTGTGCTTATTACGCTGGCGGCTGCTATTCTAGCGGGGATTGGCGTGACGGCGGAATATACGCACTTTGTGCCTGAGTGGGCCATGTTGGTATTGTTCTTGCTAGCATTTTCTCTCTACGGCTACTGCATTAAGCGCGCATGGAAGGTGGCGCGATTCATTAAACGTATTAAGCGCAGGATGCGACGTAACAGTAGCAAAAACACAACATTAACTAAGTAAAACCGGGACTATGATGACTCAACCGTTGGCGGGAGCGAAATCAGTGGTAACAGAGAATGAACTGGACATTCGGGGTTTGTTTCGCGTGTTATGGGCAGGCAAACTTTGGATTGTGGGGATCGCGCTGGGGTTTGCACTGTTAGCGCTAGCCTACACGTTCTTTGCAAAACAGGAGTGGAGCGCCACGGCAATCACGGACAGACCCACGGTTAACATGCTCGGGGGGTACTACTCCCAGCAGCAGTTCCTGCGAAACCTGGATATTAAAGCCAGCCTTGCCACCCCGGACCAGGCTTCCGTTATGGATGAGGCCTACAAAGAGTTTGTGATGCAGCTGGCCTCGTGGGATACGCGCCGCGATTTCTGGTCCCAGACAGATTACTTCAAGCAGCGTCGGGTTGATAACACCAAAGCCGATGCCGCGCTGCTGGACGATCTGATTAACAATATTCAGTTCATGCCGGGCGACGTGCTGCGTAACGTCAACGACAGCGTCAAGCTGATTGCCGAAACCGCGCCGGATGCAAACAACCTGTTGCGCCAGTACGTCGCGTTTGCCAGCCAGCGTGCCGCAAGCCATCTGAATGAAGAGCTTAAAGGCGCCTGGGCAGCCCGCACTATCCAAATGAAGGCGCAGGTCAAACGTCAGGAAGAGGTGGCAAACGCCATTTTTGCGCGCCGCGTGCATAACATTCAGCAGGCGCTGAAAATTGCGGAACAGCACAACATTTCCCGCACTGAGACGGATGTTCCGGCTGATGAATTGCCTGATTCTGAAATGTTCCTTCTTGGTCGCCCAATGCTGCAGGCCCGTCTGGAAAACCTGCAGGCCGTTGGGCCTGATTTTGATCTCGACTACGATCAAAACCGCGCGATGCTTAACACGCTTAATGTCGGTCCCTCCCTGGACCCGCGTTTTCAGACCTATCGTTATTTGAGAACGCCTGAAGAACCTGTAAAACGCGACAGTCCGCGCCGCGCATTCCTGATGATCATGTGGGGTATTGTGGGTGCACTCGTTGGTGCTGGCGTGGCGTTAACGCGTCGTCGTACAAACTAAGAACGCCGTTTACGATGAAGGCTGCGGCCTTCATCGCCTAATCGAAGAGAATCGATGTGAAAGTACTTACCGTATTTGGCACCAGGCCGGAGGCCATTAAGATGGCGCCTCTGGTTCATGCGCTGGCCAGCGATCCTGATATTGAAGCGAAGGTCTGCGTCACGGCCCAGCACCGTGAGATGCTCGATCAGGTCCTAACCCTCTTTTCCATCGTCCCGGATTACGACCTTAATATTATGAAGCCGGGACAGGGATTGACGGAAATAACCTGCCGCATTCTGCAGGATCTCAAGCCGATCCTGGAGTCATTCAAGCCCGACGTCGTGCTGGTGCACGGGGATACCACAACGACGATGGCAACAAGCCTGGCCGCGTTTTACCAGCGTATTCCCGTCGGCCATGTTGAAGCGGGTCTGCGCACCGGCAATCTTTATTCTCCGTGGCCGGAAGAGGCCAACCGTACGCTTACCGGGCATCTGGCGATGTACCATTTTGCGCCAACCGAGAACTCTCGCCAGAACCTGCTGCGTGAAAATGTCGCCGATAACAACATCTTTGTTACCGGCAATACGGTCATTGACGCGTTGATTTGGGTACGCGATCGCGTGCTGGCAAACAGCGATCTGCAGAAAGAACTCGCTGCCCGCTATCCTTTCCTGAATAACGGCAAAAAAACCATTCTGGTCACTGGCCACCGTCGCGAAAGCTTTGGTCGGGGCTTTGAGCAAATCTGTCACGCGCTGGCTGAAATCGCCGCGCAGAATGACGATGTGCAAATTGTCTATCCGGTACACCTTAACCCTAACGTCAGCGAGCCGGTCAACCGCATCCTGGGCCACGTCGAAAACGTCCTGCTGATTGAACCGCAGGACTACATGCCGTTTGTCTGGCTGATGAACCACGCCTGGCTGATCCTCACCGATTCCGGTGGGATTCAGGAAGAAGCGCCCTCTCTTGGCAAGCCGGTGCTGGTGATGCGTGAAACCACTGAACGTCCGGAAGCGGTTAAAGCCGGGACAGTGCGTCTTGTCGGCACCAACGCACAGCTCATCGTCGAAGAGGTCACGCGCCTTCTGCACGACGATGAAGCGTATCAGGCGATGAGCCGGGCCCACAATCCCTACGGAGACGGGCAGGCTTGTGGCCGTATTTTGCAAGCACTTAAACACAATCGGGTATCGCTATGAGTTTTACTACCATCTCTGTCATTGGTCTTGGCTACATTGGCCTGCCTACTGCGGCGGCATTCGCCTCCCGTCAAAAGCAGGTTGTTGGTGTGGATATCAACGCACGTGCGGTAGAAACCATTAATCGTGGCGAAATTCATATTGTGGAGCCCGATCTTGACCGCGTGGTGAAAGAGGCGGTTGATGGCGGCTTCCTGCGCGCCAGCACGACGCCAGTGGAA
Organism: Enterobacter sp. 04-C-12-SI-ECC; assembly: GCF_047530715.1. Lineage (NCBI taxonomy): Bacteria > Pseudomonadati > Pseudomonadota > Gammaproteobacteria > Enterobacterales > Enterobacteriaceae > Enterobacter > Enterobacter sp. 04-C-12-SI-ECC. The sequence goes on along the minus strand of NZ_JBLKDI010000022.1, from coordinate 57,520 downwards.
GCGGATGCCTACCTGATTGCCGTTCCAACGCCCTTCAAAGGCGACCACGAGCCCGATATGGTCTACGTCGAGGCGGCGGCAAAATCTATTGCCCCCGTGCTGAAGAAAGGGGCGCTGGTAATTCTGGAGTCGACTTCTCCCGTCGGAGCTACCGAGCAGATGGCGCAGTGGCTGGCCGATGCGCGTCCTGATTTACGCTTCCCGCAGCAGGCCGGTGAGCAGGCGGATATCAACATCGCCTACTGCCCGGAGCGCGTGCTGCCGGGGCAGGTGATGGTCGAACTGATTAAAAACGACCGGGTGATAGGCGGCATGACGCCGGTCTGTTCTGAACGCGCCAGCGCGCTGTACAAGATTTTCCTGGAAGGCGAATGCGTGGTAACCAACTCCCGCACCGCCGAGATGTGCAAGCTGACGGAAAACAGCTTCCGTGACGTTAACATCGCCTTCGCAAACGAACTGTCGCTGATCTGTGCCGATCAGGGGATTAACGTCTGGGAGTTAATCCGCCTGGCGAATCGCCATCCGCGCGTCAACATTCTCCAGCCTGGCCCAGGGGTGGGCGGTCACTGTATCGCCGTCGACCCGTGGTTTATCGTGGCGCAGAACCCGGCGCAGGCGCGCCTGATTCGCACCGCGCGTGAAGTGAACGATAGCAAACCTCACTGGGTACTGAATCAGGTTAAAGCGACGGTAGCGGATTGTCTGGCAGAGAGCGGCAAGCGCGCCAGCGAGCTGAAAATTGCCTGCTTTGGTCTGGCATTTAAACCCAATATTGACGATCTGCGTGAAAGCCCGGCGATGGAAATTGCTGAGATGATTGCTGAATGGCATAAGGGCGAAACTCTGGTGGTCGAGCCGAATATTCATGAACTGCCGGCAAAACTGGCGGGGCACTGCATGCTGACGGCGCTGGATGACGCGCTGGCGACAGCGGACGTGCTGGTGCTGCTGGTGGATCATAAAGAGTTTAAAGCGACGTCCGGTGACGCGGTGCGTCAGCAGTATGTGGTTGATACCAAAGGCGTCTGGCGTTGAGTGCACTCCACGGCGTGCTGGAATCCCTTGAGTGGGAAAGCGCATTTTTTGCCCGTCCCTCGGCGATAGTCCGCTGGCGCGAGAATGCGCCCGCCCTGCAGGAAGTGGACTTCAGCGCCTGGCAGCGCGTGCAGGCTAAGATCCCGGCGGACCGTGCCGACCTGCTTGATGCGCTCCAGCAACACGGTTTTCAGCTGGTTGAAGGCGAGGTAGACCTTTCCATCACCCTCACCCGGCACGATGCGTCCGGCGCGGAAATTGCAACGGAACAGGACATTCCTGTGCTGCGCCAGATGGCGGCCCGGGCGTTTGCGCAAAGCCGCTTTCGCACGCCCTGGTATGCGCCTGACGATAGCGGACGTTTCTATGCCCAGTGGGTAGAGAATGCGGTCAAAGGTACCTTTGACCACGTCTGCCTGATTTTCCGTGCAGCGAACGGTCAGATTCAGGGATTTGTCTCGCTGCGCAAGCTTAACAAGCGCGAGGCGCGTATTGGCTTATTAGCCGGGCGCGGCATGGGGGAGAAACTCATGCAGGCGGCGCTGCACTGGGCGCAGCTGCAGCAGGTTGAGACGCTGCGGGTGGCGACCCAGGTGGGCAACACCGCCGCGCTTAAACGTTATATTGCGAGTGGTGCCAACATCGACGCCACCGCCTACTGGTTATACAGGTGACAAGATGATTCCATTTAACGCACCACCCGTCGTGGGAACCGAGCTCGACTATATGCAGTCTGCCATGGGCAGCGGCAAACTCTGCGGTGACGGCGGTTTTACCCGTCGCTGTCAGCAGTGGATGGAGCAGCGTTTTCGCAGTGCTAAAGTGCTGCTGACCCCGTCCTGCACGGCATCGCTGGAAATGGCGGCACTGCTGCTGGATATCCAGCCCGGTGATGAAGTGATCATGCCGAGCTATACCTTCGTTTCCACGGCGAACGCGTTTGTCCTGCGCGGAGCGAAAATCGTCTTTGTGGATATCCGCCCGGATACCATGAACATTGATGAGACGCTGATTGAAGCGGCGATCACCGACAAAACGCGTGCAATCGTGCCGGTTCACTACGCGGGCGTGGCCTGTGAAATGGACACCATCATGGCAATCGCCAAAAAGCACAACCTGTTTGTGGTAGAAGATGCCGCGCAGGGCGTGATGTCCACCTACAAGGGGCGCGCGCTGGGCACCATCGGCCACATCGGCTGCTTCAGCTTCCACGAAACGAAAAACTACACTGCCGGCGGTGAGGGCGGTGCGACGCTGATTAACGATCGTGCCCTGGTTGAGCGTGCGGAAGTGATCCGTGAAAAAGGCACCAACCGCAGCCAATTCTTCCGCGGTCAGGTTGATAAGTACACCTGGCGCGATATCGGCTCAAGCTATCTGATGGCCGACCTGCAGGCAGCGTACCTGTGGGCACAGCTGGAAGCGGCAGAGCGAATTAATCTCCAGCGCCTGTCCCTGTGGCAAACCTATTACGATGCGCTTGAGCCGCCGGCAAAAGCCGGACGTATTGAGCTGCCAACCATTCCGGCCGATTGCGTCCACAACGCCCACATGTTTTACATCAAGCTGCGCGATAACGACGATCGCAGCCAGCTCATCGCCTGGCTGAAAGAGGCCGAAATTATGGCGGTCTTCCACTATATTCCGCTGCACTCCAGCCCAGCGGGCGAAGCGTTTGGAATGTTCGCAGGTGAAGACCGTTACACCACGAAAGAAAGTGAGCGTTTGCTTCGCCTGCCACTGTTCTTCAACCTCGCGCCAGTTAACCAGCGTACGGTGATCAATACCCTTCTGAGCTATTTCGGCTGATATGTCTCTGGCAAAAGCATCGGTGTGGACCGCCGCGTCCACGCTTGTAAAAATTGGTGCCGGACTGCTGGTCGTCAAGCTGCTGGCCGTCTCATTCGGCCCCTCAGGCGTCGGGCTGGCGGGCAACTTCCGTCAGCTTGTTACCGTCCTTGGGGTGCTGGCCGGTGCCGGGATCTTCAACGGCGTGACCAAATACGTTGCTCAGTATCATGATGATGCGGCCCAGCTTCGCAGGGTAGTGGGCACCGCGTCGGCAATGGTCACGGGCTTTTCGACCCTGCTGGCGATTGTGTTTCTGCTAGCCGCAGCGCCCATTAGCCAGGGATTGTTCGGGCACACCCATTATCAGGGACTGGTGCGTCTGGTCGCGCTGGTCCAGATGGGCATTGCCTGGGCTAACCTGCTGCTGGCGCTGATGAAAGGTTTTCGCGATGCAGCCGGGAACGCGCTTGCGCTCATCCTGGGTAGCGTCATCGGCGTGATTGCCTATTATTTCTGCTACCGCCTGGGCGGCTATGAAGGCGCACTGCTTGGGCTGGCGCTGGTTCCGGCACTGGTTGTTGTGCCTGCGGCGTTCATGCTGATGCGCCAGGGCGTTATCCCTCTGAGCTACCTGAAACCGCAATGGGACAAGGTGCTTGCCAGCCAGCTGGGTAAGTTTACCCTGATGGCGCTCATTACTTCCGTCACGCTGCCGGTGGCTTACGTGATGATGCGAAACCTGCTGGCGGCGCATTACAGCTGGGATGAGGTAGGGATCTGGCAGGGCGTAAGCAGTATTTCCGATGCTTACCTCCAGTTTATAACGGCTTCCTTTAGCGTTTATTTGCTGCCAACCTTATCGCGTCTGACGTCCAGGCAGGATATTACCCGCGAAATTTTCCGCTCCCTGCGTTTTGTATTACCCGCAGTGGCGGCGGCCAGTTTGACCGTCTGGTTATTGCGTGATGTCGCCATCTGGCTGCTGTTCTCGGCGAAGTTTACCGCCATGCGCGATCTTTTTGCCTGGCAACTGGTGGGTGATGTGCTGAAAGTGGGGGCTTACGTTTTCGGCTATCTGGTGATTGCGAAAGCCTCGCTGCGGCTGTATATCCTCGCGGAGGTTAGCCAGTTTGCATTGCTGACAGCATTTTCGCACTGGCTGATACCCGCGCACGGTGCGCTGGGGGCGGCTCAGGCCTACATGGCAACCTATATCGTTTATTTCGCTGCCTGCTGCGGCGTATTTTTATTGTGGCGTAAACGCGCATGACTGCACTGATTCACATCCTGGGATCGGATATCCCACACCATAACCAGACCGTTTTGCGGTTCTTCAACGACGAGCTGGCATCGGGCAATCCTGATGCGCGCGAGTTTATGGTTGCAGGTCAGGATAATGGCCTGAGCGCGGCGTTTCCGGCGCTGACAATCACCTTCTGGCCGGATAAAGCTAGCCTGGCGAAGGCGGTTATTGCCAAAGCCAAAGCGGATCGTGAGCAACGTTTCTTTTTCCACGGGCAGTTCAATACCGGCCTGTGGCTGGCTCTGCTCAGCGGGGGAATTAAACCCTCCCAGTGCAGCTGGCATATCTGGGGAGCCGATCTCTACGAAGTCTCGCGCGGCTGGAAATTCCGTCTTTTCTATCCGCTGCGTCGCATGGCGCAGGGAAGGGTGGGCCGCGTTTTTGCCACCCGTGGCGATCTGAATTATTTTGCGAAGCAGCACCCTAACGTGCGCGGTGAGCTACTCTATTTCCCAACCCGTATGGATCCGGCGCTGAACACCATGGCGAATGACGCGGTTCGCGAAGGCAAGCTGACGGTGCTGGTGGGGAATTCCGGCGACCGCAGTAACGAACATGTCGCCGCGCTCCGGGCGGTACACCAGCAGTTTGGCGACACGGTGAACGTGGTGGTGCCGATGGGTTATCCGGCCAACAACGACGCCTACATTGATGAGGTTCGCCAGCAGGGGCTTGCGTTATTCAGCGAAGAAAATCTGCACATTCTCAGCGAAAAGCTGGAGTTTGATGACTATCTTGCGCTACTGCGAAAATGCGATCTGGGCTATTTCATCTTTGCTCGCCAGCAGGGGATTGGTACGCTGTGCCTGCTGATTCAGGCGGGTGTACCGTGCGTGCTTAATCGTGAAAACCCGTTCTGGCAGGACATGGCCGAGCAGCATATTCCGGTGTTGTTCACCTCAGACGCGCTGAATGTCGAAGTGGTACGTGAAGCACAACGCCAGCTCACGCTGGTGGATAAAAATAGCATCGACTTTTTCAGCCCGAATTACCTCACGCCGTGGCACCGCGCGCTGCGTATCGCTTCAGGAGACAACGCATGAGTCAGTTGCAGTTTAGCGGCTTACTGGTTGTCTGGCTTCTGAGCACGCTATTTATCGCCACGCTCACCTGGTTTGAGTTCCGCCGGGTGCGCTTCAACTTTAACGTGTTCTTCTCGTTGCTGTTTCTGCTGACCTTCTTTTTCGGCTTCCCGCTGACCAGCATTCTGGTCTTCCGTTTTGACGTGAGCGTCGCGCCGCCGGAAATTCTTCTCCAGGCCCTGCTGGCGGCGACCTGCTTCTATGGTGTTTACTACGTCACCTATAAAACGCGTCTGCGACCAGCGCAGGCCGCTGCCCCGCGTCGGGCGCTCTTTACCATGAACCGGGTGGAGACCCATCTGACGTGGGTGATGCTCATGACGATCGCCCTGGTTAGCGTCGGCATCTTCTTCATGCATAACGGCTTCCTGCTGTTTAAGCTCCACTCCTACAGCCAGATTTTTTCGGCTGAAGTCTCAGGCGTGGCGCTTAAGCGATTCTTCTATTTCTTCATCCCGGCGATGCTGGTGATCTTCTTCCTTCGCCAGGACAGCAAGGCATGGCTGTTCTTCCTGGTCAGTACGGTTGCGTTCGGTATCCTGACCTACATGATCGTGGGCGGTACGCGTGCCAACATTATCATCGCTTTCGCTATCTTCCTGTTCATCGGCATCATCCGCGGCTGGATCTCGCTGTGGATGCTGGTTGCGGCAGGGGTATTTGGCATTGTGGGGATGTTCTGGCTGGCGCTGAAGCGCTACGGGATGAACGTGGCGGGCGACGAGGCGTTTTACACGTTCCTCTACCTGACGCGCGACACCTTCTCGCCGTGGGAAAACCTGGCATTGTTGCTGCAAAACTACGACAAGATTGATTTCCAGGGGCTGGCGCCGATTGCGCGCGATTTCTACGTCTTTATCCCGAGCTGGCTGTGGCCGGACCGCCCTGGCGTAGTACTCAATACCGCGAACTATTTTACCTGGGAAGTGCTGAACAACCATTCGGGCCTGGCGATCTCGCCAACCTTGATTGGTTCCCTGGTGGTTATGGGGGGAGGCTGGTTTATCCTGCCGGGCGCGTTTGTCGTAGGGTTGATTATTAAGTGGTTTGACTGGCTTTACGTGCGCGGTAACGAAGAGACCAACCGCTATAAAGCGGCCATTTTGCACAGTTTCTGCTTTGGTGCCATTTTCAATATGATCGTTCTGGCGCGCGAGGGGCTGGACTCGTTCGTTTCGCGCGTGGTGTTCTTCATGGTCGTTTTTGGCATCTGCCTGTTACTGGCCAAACTGTTGTACTGGCTGTTCGACAGCGCAGGGCTTGTGCACAAGCGCGAGCCGCAGGGCAGCACAACGCTGTCGCAAGTCTGAGTAGGGAAAGTAATGACTGATAAAACTTCTGCACCGCGCTATGCGCTTCGTGGTTTGCAGCTGATTGGCTGGCGCGACATGCAGCACGCGCTGGATTTTCTGTTCGCCGACGGGCAGATGAAGTCCGGTACGCTGGTCGCTATCAATGCGGAAAAGATGCTGGCGGTGGAAGATAACGCCGAAGTCAAAAGCCTGATAGAAGCGGCTGAATTTAAATACGCGGACGGAATCAGCGTGGTCCGCTCTATCCGTAAAAAATATCCTGACGCTAATGTATCTCGCGTGGCGGGTGCCGATCTCTGGGAGCAGCTTATGGCCCGCGCGGGCGCGGAGGGCACGCCGGTGTTCCTGATTGGCGGTAAGCCTGAGGTGCTGGCCGAGACTGAAGAGAAACTGCGTCGTCAATGGAATGTTAATATCGTTGGTAGCCAGAATGGTTACTTCAAGCCTGAAGACCAGCAGGCTTTGTTTGCCCGCGTGCGCGACAGTGGGGCAAAAATCGTCACCGTGGCGATGGGGTCCCCGCGCCAGGAGATCCTGATGCGCGACTGCCGCATGGTCAGCCCGGATGCGCTTTATATGGGCGTCGGCGGCACCTACGATGTCTTTACCGGCCACGTGAAGCGCGCGCCGAAGATTTGGCAAAATATGGGGCTGGAGTGGCTCTACCGCCTGCTCTCCCAACCCACCCGCATTAAACGACAGATTCGACTGCTTCGCTACCTCACCTGGCACTATACCGGTAAAATGTAATCAAAATGTAGCGCGATATGCTGTTCGCGCTGCAACTCACCTGCAAAACTGCCGATAATTTGTGCAATGCATTCATTTTTTTAATGCATCGTTTGCCATTTGGCCGATTTTAAGAAACCATTCGCACCGTATTTTAGTACCCCTAAAAAACAATAACCGGTATTAAGCCGGGAAACAGCAAACACAATCGAGGATCTATGGCAGAGAAAAAACCGGAGCTACAGCGTGGGCTGGAAGCTCGTCATATTGAACTGATAGCGCTGGGCGGCACTATCGGCGTGGGCCTGTTTATGGGCTCCGCAAGTACGCTCAAATGGGCAGGCCCTTCCGTATTACTGGCGTATATTATCGCCGGGCTGTTTGTTTTCTTCATCATGCGCTCAATGGGCGAAATGCTCTTCCTGGAGCCGGTAACCGGTTCCTTCGCCGTTTACGCGCATCGTTATATGAGCCCGTTCTTTGGCTACCTGACGGCCTGGTCATACTGGTTTATGTGGATGGCGGTGGGCATCTCTGAAATCACCGCGATAGGGGTCTACGTCCAGTTCTGGTTCCCGGACATGGTCCAGTGGATACCGGCACTCATTGCCGTGGGGCTGGTGGCGCTGGCAAACCTGGCCGCCGTGCGCCTTTACGGTGAAATTGAGTTCTGGTTCGCAATGATCAAAGTCACCACGATTATCGTGATGATTGTCGTCGGCCTGGGCGTGATTTTCTTCGGCTTTGGCAACGGTGGACTCGCTATCGGCTTTGGCAACCTGACCGAAAACGGCGGCTTTTTCGCTGGCGGCTGGAAGGGCTTCCTGACGGCGCTATGTATCGTTGTGGCCTCGTATCAGGGCGTGGAGCTGATCGGTATTACTGCCGGTGAAGCGAAAAACCCGCAGGTTACGCTGCGTAGCGCGGTGGGCAAAGTGCTGTGGCGCATCCTGATTTTCTACGTGGGCGCAATCTTCGTTATTGTGACCATCTTCCCGTGGAATGAAATCGGCACGACGGGGAGCCCGTTCGTATTAACCTTTGCGAAGATTGGGATTACAGCAGCAGCGGGTATCATCAACTTTGTGGTCCTGACGGCAGCGCTGTCAGGCTGTAACAGCGGGATGTACAGCTGTGGCCGTATGCTCTACGCGCTCTCGAAAAATAACCAGCTGCCTGCGGCAATGAGTAAAGTCTCACGTGCTGGCGTGCCGGTAGCGGGCGTCGCGGTCTCCATTGTCATCCTGCTGATTGGCTCCTGCCTGAATTACATCATCCCTAATCCGCAGCGCGTGTTTGTTTACGTCTACAGCGCCAGCGTGCTGCCGGGCATGGTGCCGTGGTTTGTTATCCTCATCAGCCAGCTGCGTTTCCGCCATGCGCATAAAAAAGCGATCGCCAGCCATCCGTTCCGCTCGATCCTTTTCCCGTATGCGAACTATTTGACGATGGCGTTCCTGATTTGCGTATTAATTGGAATGTACTTTAATGAAGATACCCGCATGTCGCTGTTTGTCGGGCTGATCTTCCTGGCGGCAGTGACGGCCGCGTATAAGCTTTTTGGCCTGGGTCGCCGTGCCACCACGCAGAAAGTGGAGGAATAAGCGGCAAAATGTGCAAACCATAACCAAACGCGCATTTTTTTCAAAAAAGCACTAGACAGCGGGGACGGAGGTACGTAATATCCAGCCCCGCAACGGCGCTAAGCGCCCGTAGCTCAGCTGGATAGAGCGCTGCCCTCCGGAGGCAGAGGTCTCAGGTTCGAATCCTGTCGGGCGCGCCATTTTAGTTCCCGGCGCTAGAGCTGCGGTGGTCTGAGAAGTAGTCAGTACCGCGTGAAAGAATACAGTGGTGGCTATAGCTCAGTTGGTAGAGCCCTGGATTGTGATTCCAGTTGTCGTGGGTTCGAATCCCATTAGCCACCCCATTATTGAAAGAGTTGTGAATTGCGAAGGTGGCGGAATTGGTAGACGCGCTAGCTTCAGGTGTTAGTGTCCTTAGGATGTGGGGGTTCGAGTCCCCCCCCTCGCACCACGACTTTTTAAATGAATTGAACTAAAAATTCAAAAAAGCAGTACATCGGCGAGTAGCGCAGCTTGGTAGCGCAACTGGTTTGGGACCAGTGGGTCGGAGGTTCGAATCCTCTCTCGCCGACCAATTTTGAACCCCGCTTCGGCGGGGTTTTTTGTTTTCTGTAAGTTTTCTTCCCTGTCGTTATCTCCAGAAAGTACCCTTTATCATTGTCGCGATTCAGTGACATGCAAGCCATTGAAAATAAAATAAATAATTATTTATGGGATTTACTGTCTCTTCCTGGCGACATATTTCTGCTTTTGCCGATACGCTAGGAAGCTTCAGAAGCTACTTAACAGCATAATTTCCTTTTATCTTAAAATGTTGCGGCATGTAAAAGTTCTGCGTGTAAATCTGGCACGTTACGTGCAATAATATACGCGTAGATGCTCATTCCATCTCTTATGTTCGCCTTAGTGCCTCATAAACTCAGGAATGACGCAGAGCCATTTACGGTGCTTATCGTCCACTGACAGATGTCGCTTCGGCCTCATCAGACACCATGGACATAACGTTGAGTGAAGCACCAAATATGTTGTCTTACAGACCTGTTTTAACGCCTGCTTTTATAGCAGGCGTTTTTTTATGTCTTATTCCCGATACCCACGCATGATCAGGGCGACCAACAGCAGGGCGGCTGACGAGACCGTATAGAGCGCCAGCACTGAGCCAAGCCCAACAGCCACTATCGCTGTAATGCCGGTGAAAAGCGAGGCGCTGAGCGTTTGCCAGCGCCAGGCTTTACCGCTGGCTGACGCGGTTTGCGTAATATGAAAACTGCTGAGTACGCCAAACGTGCCGGCTGCGAAGAGAACGTTTGAGGCCAGATGCGCGATAAAGATCATCCCCAGCGCACATGCCATCCACCCGGATAACAACGGCAGCATTCCATAAGCGGCAAGAAAAATACCGAGACAAACGATGATTCGTGGCGTGTGGACGGCAAAGCGCGTCAGGCTCTCTTTTTTTAGCAGCATGGGGCCGCAAAGTTGTCCCATGCTCCTTGCGAAAAGCAGAGGCAGAGCAAGGCCCGCCGCATCCTGAGGATGGAGCTGCTGCGCCAGGGCCGGAAGTAGCGCCATCGCCGGTGAGCCGACGGCCGCCAGCGCCGGCAAAATGAGCAGGCTGCGCTTTTGCCGAACGGTCAACGTCCGCCAGCGCAGTGGCGCGGGGGCCGCCTCTTCACCGGGGAAAGGTAGCAATGACCCAGAAAACCGGCGTCCAGCCAGCCACAGCAGCAGCAGTGAACCGAGAAAGCTGGCGGCATCAATGGCCAGCAGGGTAAACACGGATGTCTTCTGGAACAGCAGCACGCCCAGTCCAGTACCTAATAACACCTGAGAAGCAAAAATCACATTTTCCAGACAGGTCGCAGCAGGCAGCTCTGTTTCGCTAAGTCCGCGTTTAAAGAGCAATGTCAGCGCGGGCCAGCTCATCCCGCTGAGCAGCGCTTCGGTGGATTGCACGGCGAGTAGCGAGGCAATGCTGTGATAACCCGCACCGAGCAGGGGGAAGAGCAGGGCGAGCAATCCCAGCCCCTCGGTCAGTATCAGCAGGAATACTGGAGAATAGCGCGAGCACAGCTTTTCGCCGATCGCGCTGCCGATGAATCCCGGAACCGTTGCGAAAAGAAAAGCGAGGGTGAGCAGGGCGGGCGGGGCCGACCACGCTAACAGTAAACCAAAGACCACGACCTGGGTTAGCCCATTTCCCAGCGAAGAAAAGATAAAAGCACAGGCAAGCAGGCGCAGCCAGCGGTGGCAGCGCAGCGCTTCAATAAGCGCATACAAAAGCGAGTTCATGAAGATTTCCTTTCAAAAACGATTTAATCCACGCTGCAGAAAGTGCGCGTGTGTGAAAAAAAGTTAATGAAAAGACATCGTTACATTGGCGGGTTCGTTTGCAGATGTGGGTGTAAAGAATGTAGCAGGAGAAAGGCGATAAAAAAAGGAGGCCGTCTGGCCTCCTTTTTTATTTATTGCGGGTTACCGTTATTTTGCAGCGTCAGCAATAGCCCATCGCGACGCATGGCGGCCGCCTCTTCTGGCTTATGCTGTTTGTCCAGCGTATCGGCAAGCCACGCGTAGTCAAACGCGTCCGGACGCTGTTTCAGTGCCGCACGGAAGGCCAGGCTCGCCTCTTGCCATTCGCCGTGCTTCATCAGCGACTGGCCCAGGGTACTCCACAGCAGCGGACGGTCACCGACGGTTTTGATCTGCTGGCGCAGCACTTTTTCGACCTGCTCAGGGTTATTGGTTTTCAGGCGCGGGATCACCATGACCAGGCGATCGTCGTACTGGCGCTTCAGGCCGTCGAGAAGGATCTCCTGGGCGGTGTCATGATCGTCACATTCAATAAGATGTTCCGCCATGGCCACCTGCAGGGGGACCTGCTGGCGCGTTTTCCGGCTCTGATTCTTCCACCAGGTTTTCAGGCCTTCGCTGCCCAGATCGGCGCGCGCCTGATCCATCAGGCCAATCCATGCCAGACGCTGAAGTTCATCACGATGTTCATCATCACCCACTTCGGCCTTCGCCATCGACAGAATGATGTCCAGCAACGAGCCCCACGCTCCGGTACGAATATAGGCCTGCTCCGCAAGGCGCAGGACTTCCGGATGACGCGGTGCGATTTCCAGCAGACGGTCAATGCCGTGGCGCGCCGCGTGGTTCTCATTGCGCGCGAGCTGCAGGCGGACGCGGGTAATTTCCACCGGGATCGGGTCGCCAGACGCCAGCTCTGACGCGCGTTCCAGATGCTGGTTAGCGCGGGCTTCATCACCGCGCTGCTGCGCCGCTTCGGCGGCCAGAAGATAGTTCACCACCGGCTGTTCCGCGTGATCGGCGTTTTTCGACATCAGCTTTTCAACCTGCTGGTAATCGCCTTCGGCCAGCTTTAGCAGTGCCTGTTCCGTTTGCTTACGGGCGCGGCGGCGCTTACGGCCAACGAACCAGCCGCGGGTATGGGCACCGGTGCGGAAAATACGGCGCAGGATCCATTCAACGGCAAGCAGGACCACGACGCCGAGGATCAGAACGATCGCCAGACCCGTTACGCTGGTTTCAATGTTGTAGTTATCGGTCTGGATCAGGACGTATCCCTGATGACCCGCAAGCATCGGGCCCAGGACGATCCCGGCGATCAGCAGGATGAAGAGTAAAAGGACTTTTAGCATCATTACTCTCCCTGTGGCGCGCTTTCAGGCGCTGGTGCCGCCGCTGTGCCGGTCTGCCCGGCCGGAACGCCCGGCTGCGCCAGGAGGTTACGCACGCGCGTCTGCATCAGCTTCTCCAGAATCGGCTGGCTGGCCAGTTTATCCGGCACGTTCATGGTGATGTTCTGCTGGCTCAGCTTGTCGATATCTTCGAGGAAGGCGGTGGTCGTTGCATCATCGGTGTTGTAGTAGGCGCGTACCCACGTCGAGACGTTATCCAGCGCCTGTTTGTACGTTTCTTCCTGATGGCGCGGCACGGCCTGCGCCGCGACCAGCAGGCGGGAACGGATGTTTTCGCGCAGATAGATATCCTGATTCGGCGCTAACAGCGGTACGGCGGTTTCATCGCGACGGCGGATGGTGATGAAGCTGTCCATAAAGTTCTGCCAGCTTTTCTGCAGGTTTATGCGCCATTCGCTCAGGGAGCTGGACAGCTCGGTACCGTCAGAGTCCATCGGGGAGTCGTCGTCATTGTTATCCGCCAGCTGCAGGTTATCTATTTGATTCGAAAGCTGGTTCACCTTAAGGATAATGCCGTCGTAATCCACCTGTGAAACGGCGGAGAGGCTGGCGATATCCTCGGTAATCGCACGGCGCGCGGTAATCAGGCTCGGGTCGTTCATGTCGGCCAGGCTCGCATCGGCGCTTTTCAACAGCGCGGCGGCGGTGGTCACGTCCTGATCGCTCCACAGCTTACGCCCGGCGAGTTTGACGAGAAAATCGGCCTGCGAGAGCAGCCAGGTTTTGGCATCGGTGCCGGAGATGGTGGCAACTTTCTGCTGTACTTCGCCCAGCTGTTTGGTCAGCTCTTCCTGTTTGCTGTTTGCCTCGGCAAGCGCGGCGGCCTGCTGCTTAATCACCGCTTCCAGCTCGGTTTTCTGCGTTTCCTGCGCTTTTTGCAGGGAGGTAAGCTGATTGACCAGCGTATCGCTGGTGGCCGTCTGGTTAGCACTCTGTTGCTTTACCAGACCATACAGGCCGACGCCTGCTGCCAGCGCAATGGCGATGGCAATCGCGCTCAGCGCGAGGCTGGTTTTATTGCTGCCGTTTTTCTTCTCAGCGGTTTTCTCTGTCGTCTCTGGCTGTGGCGTCGTCTCCACAGTCTCCCTGGTCTCTTCAACCACGGCGGAGGATTTTTCGTGTTCCGTCATTATGGCTTCCCATTTGAGAGTTATTGTAATGCGCGCAGCAGCGCATCGTTGTCGGCGTTATCAGCGATCCGAATATCCTGCCAGCCCAGTTCCCGGGCGAGGTTCGCCAGACGCTCACTGACGACCAGAAGCCGACAGCGGAGTAACCAGTTTTCGCGATACCACTGCGGTATCAGCGACCAAAGCTGTTGTAACATTTCACCGCTGGTGACCACCAGCGTATTAATACCGCGCGCGTGCCAGCGCATCGCCTCTTCTGCACCGTCGTAGTGTTTCGCACAGCGCTGGTAGCACTCAACAAACGTGACGTCAGCCCCGCGTTCCCGCAGCGTTTCACCCAGCAGTTCGCGGCCACCGTTGCCGCGCAAAATGAGCGCGCGCTTTCCGGCAATAGTTTGTAATTCAGGTAATTGTAGCAAGACTTCGCTGATTTCCCGATCCAACGGGTAGCGAACGTCTGTTCCACTCACGGTATGTAAGGCCAGCGCGGTGGTTCTGCCGATAGCGAAATAGCGCGGAGCGGTCGGCCAGCGTGTCCCCGCCTGTTGCAGCTGCGCATGGGCAAATTCCACGGCATGCTGCGATAGCGCAAACAGCAGGTCGCCTTCCTGCAGGGTATTCATCTGGTCGGCGAGCGCAGAGAGCTCCCGACCGGGGGAGAATTCAATGAGCGGAAAACTCCAGGCCACCTGCCCCAGTGCGCGCAGACGGCTCACTAACTGCTCTCCTGCGGGAGAAGGGCGGGTGACAAGAATACTCATGCAGGGGGTTCTCCGTTATAGACCTCGGCCAGAATTTCACGCGCGCCGTTATTCAGCAGCTCTTCCGCCAGCGACACGCCAAGCGCTTCGGCATCCTGCGGCTTGCCGCGACGTTCGCCGCGCACCATCTGTGAACCGTCCGGCGCGCCCACCAGCGCGCGCAGCCACAGTTCACCGTCTGTTAATTCAGCATAGCTGCCAATCGGCACCTGACACCCGCCTTCGAGGCGAGTATTCATCGCCCGCTCGGCTTTTACGCGGGTTGCGGTCTCGTCATGGTTCAGCGGAGCGAGCAGCTCGCGGGTGCGCGCATCGTCCAGACGGCACTCAATGCCGACGGCGCCCTGTCCGACGGCCGGCAGCGACAGCTCTGGCGGCAACGCCACGCGAATGCGTTCCTCCAGCCCCAGGCGCTTCAGGCCGGCAACGGCAAGAATAATGGCATCGTAATCGCCGTTATCCAGCTTGCCCAGACGCGTGCCAACGTTACCGCGCAGCGAGCGGATGATAAGGTCAGGACGACGCTCCGCCAGCTGACACTGACGGCGTAAACTGGACGTGCCAACCACGCTACCCGCCGGCAGCGCGTCGAGCGAGTCATAGTGGTTCGAGACAAACGCGTCACGCGGATCTTCGCGCTCGCAGATGGTCACCAGCCCCAGCCCTTCCGGGAACTCGACGGGCACGTCTTTCATCGAATGTACGGCGATATCGGCGCGGTTCTCAAGCAATGCCAGTTCCAGCTCTTTGACAAACAGGCCCTTGCCGCCCACTTTCGCCAGCGGCGTATCCAGAATCACGTCACCGCGCGTGACCATCGGCACCAGCTCGACGCGCAATCCACTGTGGCAGGCTTCAAGGCGCTGCTTAACATAATGTGCCTGCCAGAGCGCGAGAGGGCTTTGGCGTGTGGCAATTCTCAAAACATTGTCTAACATGCTTGTTACCGTCATTATCAATCGCTAACCATCCTAACATTGTTGACTCTGGGATGGCAGTTTTACGGTTGATGAAGCGTGAGAGGGACAAGGCGGCGTATTCGTCAGCCATAGCCGTATTCAGGAATTTACACGTACAGAACGGTGCTACACTTGTATGTAGCGCATCTTTCTTTACGGTCAACCGGCAAGGTGTTAAATTGATCACGTTTTAGACCATTTTTTCGTCGGTACCACCATAATGACAAGGGCGAAAAAAGGGTAACGGTTATCTTTTTGAAATACTGCGGGCTCGCTGTTATTCGTGTTTTGAATAGCTTACGACACCCGGAAACATCAGGCGATACATCTTGTACCTCTATATTGAGACTCTGAAACAGAGACTGGATGCCATAAATCAACTGCGTGTGGATCGCGCGCTTGCTGCCATGGGCCCTGCTTTCCAGCAGGTATACAGTCTGCTGCCGACATTATTGCACTATCACCACCCGCTGATGCCTGGCTACCTTGATGGTAACGTTCCCCAGGGCATTTGCCTCTTCACGCCTGATGAAACCCAACAGCATTATTTGAACGAGCTTGAACTCTACCGCGGCATGCCGCCTCAGGTTTCTCCGAAAGGTGAACTGCCGATTACCGGCGTTTATTCCATGGGGAGCACCTCATCGGTAGGGCAAAGCTGTTCTTCGGACCTGGATATCTGGGTCTGCCATCAGTCCTGGCTCGACAACGAAGAGCGCCAGCTGCTGCAGCGTAAATGCAGCCTGCTGGAGAGCTGGGCGGCATCGCTCGGCGTGGAAGTGAGCTTCTTCCTGATTGATGAAAACCGTTTCCGCCATAACGAAAGCGGCAGTCTGGGCGGTGAGGACTGCGGATCGACCCAGCACATTCTGTTGCTGGATGAGTTTTACCGTACTGCCGTTCGCCTGGCCGGGAAACGTATTCTGTGGAATATGGTGCCGTGCGATGAAGAAGAGAATTATGACGATTACGTCATGTCGCTATACTCGCAGGGCGTACTGACGCCAAACGAGTGGCTGGATCTGGGCGGCCTCAGCTCCCTGTCCGCCGAAGAGTACTTTGGCGCAAGCCTCTGGCAGCTTTATAAGAGTATTGATTCACCGTACAAAGCGGTGCTGAAAACCCTGCTGCTCGAAGCCTACTCCTGGGAATACCCTACGCCGCGCCTGCTGGCGAAAGACATCAAGCAGCGCCTGCACGACGGGGAGATCGTCTCCTTCGGGCTGGACGCTTACTGCATGATGCTGGAGCGCGTAACCGAATACCTGAAAGCCATTGATGACACCACGCGTCTTGACCTGGTGCGTCGATGTTTCTATCTCAAAGTCTGTGAGAAGCTGAGCCGCGAGCGCGCCTGCGTGGGCTGGCGTCGTGAAGTGGTCAGTCAGCTAGTGAAAGAGTGGGGATGGGACGAAGCGCGTCTGTCCATGCTCGACAACCGCGCCAACTGGAAGATCGATCAGGTGCGTGAAGCGCACAACGAACTGCTCGACGCGATGATGCAAAGCTACCGTAACCTGATCCGCTTTGCGCGCCGCAATAACCTTAGCGTCTCCGCCAGCCCGCAGGATATCGGGGTGTTGACCCGCAAGCTGTACGCCGCGTTTGAAGCGCTGCCGGGTAAAGTGACGCTGGTTAACCCGCAGATTTCGCCTGACCTGTCAGAACCGAACCTGACCTTTATCTATGTGCCGCCGGGCCGCGCGAACCGCACCGGGTGGTATCTGTACAACCGTGCGCCAAGCATGGATTCCATCATCAGCCATCAGCCGCTGGAGTATAACCGCTACCTGAACAAGCTGGTGGCGTGGGCCTGGTTTAACGGCCTGCTGACCTCGCGCACGCGCCTGTTTATCAAAGGCAACGAGGTGGTCGATTTAGCCAAGCTGCAGGAGATGGTGGCGGATGTGTCGCACCACTTCCCGCTGCGTCTGCCTGCCCCAACGCCAAAAGCGCTCTACAGCCCGTGTGAGATCCGTCACCTGGCGATCATCGTCAACCTGGAATACGACCCGACGGCGGCCTTCCGCAATCAGGTGGTCCATTTTGACTTCCGCAAGCTGGACGTCTTCAGCTTTGGCGAGCAGCAAAACTGCCTGGTGGGCAGCGTAGACCTGCTGTACCGCAACTCGTGGAACGAAGTGCGTACCCTGCACTTCAACGGCGAGCAGGCGATGATTGAAGCGCTGAAAACCATTCTCGGCAAGATGCACCAGGATGCCGCGCCGCCGGACAGCGTCGAAGTGTTCTGCTACAGCCAGCACCTTCGCGGTTTAATTCGTACCCGCGTGCAGCAGCTGGTCTCTGAATGCATCGAACTGCGCCTCTCCAGCACCCGTCAGGAAACCGGGCGCTTTAAAGCGCTGCGCGTCTCCGGGCAGACGTGGGGCCTGTTCTTCGAGCGTCTGAACGTGTCGGTGCAGAAGCTGGAAAACGCTATCGAGTTCTACGGCGCGATTTCACACAACAAGCTGCACGGCCTGTCGGTTCAAGTGGAAACCAACCACGTCAAGCTGCCGCAGGTGG
The DNA here is from genome assembly GCF_047530715.1 of Enterobacter sp. 04-C-12-SI-ECC. Taxonomy (NCBI): domain Bacteria; kingdom Pseudomonadati; phylum Pseudomonadota; class Gammaproteobacteria; order Enterobacterales; family Enterobacteriaceae; genus Enterobacter; species Enterobacter sp. 04-C-12-SI-ECC. The sequence continues at coordinate 39,580 of NZ_JBLKDI010000022.1, read as the reverse complement.
TGGATGGCTTTGCCAGTGAAGGGATTATTCAGTTCTTCTTTGAAGAGTCGGGCGACGATGCCGGGTTCAATATCTACATTCTGGATGAGACCAACCGCGCCGAGGTGTATCACCATTGTGAAGGCAGTAAAGAGGAGCTGGTGCGCGACGTCAGCCGCTTCTACTCTTCCTCGCATGACCGTTTCACCTACGGTTCCAGCTTTATCAACTTCAACCTGCCGCAGTTCTACCAGATTGTGAACGTGGATGGCCGAGCGCAGGTGATCCCGTTCCGTACGCAGGCAATTACCCCTGCGGCGCCTGCGAATCAGGATACCGCACCGCTGTTGCAGCAGTATTTCTCCTGAGGCTTTTCGCCCGGTAAGGCGCAGCCGCCACCGGGCAACAAAACTACCTGAAACGCACTTCCTCGCCCGCCTGCGCGGTCGCCGCCTGTTCCAGCAGATTCCAGAACGTTTCGCCGCTGCGATCGCAAACCCACTCGTCACCCTTCAAATCAAAGTGATAGCCGCCCTGTTTGGCCGCCAGCCACACCTGGTGAAGCGGCTCCTGACGGTTAATAATAATTTTGCTGCCGTTTTCGAAGCTCAGGGTCAGAATGCCGCCGTTGATTTCACAATCGATATCGCTGTCGCCGTCCCAGTCGTCGATACGTTCTTCGATGGTCATCCACAGGGTGTCGGCAAGGCGATGGAATTCACTGTCGTTCATGGTTTTGTTCCTGTTTTTCGTGATGGCGGCAGTATAACGCTAAATAATTCCCGTTGCAGGAAAGCGGCAAACTCTTGCTTTTGTGTCTTCTCCTGCGATGATAGAAACAGATTTGAACTTACGGGCAACTTTATAATGAAAAACGCTTTCCGAACGCTTGCCGTTCTCATCACGCTGTTTAGCCTGACCGGCTGCGGACTGAAGGGACCACTCTACTTCCCGCCTGCGGATAAAACCGCGCCGCCGCCGACAAAACCGGTTAACAGCGGCATCGAGTCTTCCACGCCAAAGACTAACGATCGTGGCGATAACGGCGGTCCGACTCAGGTTAACCTCTGACGACAACGTTCTGTACCCGCGCAATGGAGCAAATGATGCAGTTCTCTAAAATGCATGGCCTTGGCAACGATTTTATGGTCGTCGACGCGGTAACGCAGAATGTGTTTTTCTCCCCGGAACTGATCCGCCGCCTGGCGGATCGGCACGTGGGCGTGGGGTTCGATCAGCTGCTGGTGGTTGAGCCGCCCTACGATCCTGACCTCGATTTCCACTACCGTATTTTCAACGCTGACGGCAGTGAGGTTAACCAGTGCGGCAATGGCGCGCGCTGTTTCGCCCGCTTTGTCCGCCTGAAAGGGCTCACCAATAAGCGCGATATCCGCGTCAGTACCGCCAACGGTCGCATGGTGCTCAGCGTTACCGACGATGAGCTGGTGCGCGTCAATATGGGCGAGCCTAACTTCGAGCCTTCCGCCGTGCCGTTTCGCGCAAACAAAGCGGAAAAGACCTATATTATGCGGGCAGCCGAGCAGACAGTATTGTGCGGCGTTGTCTCGATGGGTAACCCGCACTGCGTGATTCAGGTGGATGACGTGGAAACCGCGGCGGTCGAAACGCTCGGTCCGGTGCTGGAGAGTCACGAGCGGTTCCCGGAGCGGGCGAACATCGGCTTTATGCAGGTGATGAAGCGCGAGCACATCCGTCTGCGGGTTTACGAGCGCGGCGCGGGCGAAACCCAGGCCTGCGGAAGCGGCGCCTGTGCGGCGGTGGCCGTCGGTATCTCCCAGGGGTTACTGGCTGAAGAGGTTCGCGTGGAATTACCGGGCGGGCGTCTTGATATCGCCTGGAAAGGAGCGGGTCATCCACTGTACATGACTGGCCCGGCGACACATGTTTATGACGGGTTTATCCATCTATGAAACAACCAGGGGAAGAACTGCAGGAAACAGTGACGGAACTGGACGACAGCGCTGTTGTTGATTATCTGCTGAACAATCCTGAGTTTTTTATTCGCAATGCACGCGTCGTCGAACGAATGCGCGTGCCGCATCCGGTTCGCGGGACCGTGTCGCTGGTCGAATGGCACATGGCGCGCGCGCGTAACCACATCAACCAGCTTGAAGAGAACATGACGCTGCTGATGGAGCAGGCCAGCACCAACGAAAGCCTGTTCTATCGCCTTCTGCACCTGCAGGCGCGTCTGGCCTCGGCGCACAGCCTTGAAGAGTTTCTCAGCCGCTTCCACCGCTGGGCGCGTGAGCTGGGGCTGGCGGGCGCAACGATTCGTCTGTTTCCTGACCGCTGGCGCATCGGCGCGCCGTCCGGCTTTACCCATCTGGCGCTCAGCCGTCAGGCGTTTGAGCCGCTGCGCATTCAGCGCCTGGGTCATGAGCATCACTATCTGGGGCCGCTGAACGGACCTGAGCTGCTGGTAGTGCTGCCGGAAGCCAAAGCGATTGGCTCGGTGGCGATGTCGCTGATGGGGCGCGATGGCGATCTGGGCGTCATATTATTTACCAGCCGCGACGCGCACCACTATGAGCAGGGGCAAGCCACGCACCTGCTGCAGGAGATCGCCCTGATGCTGCCCGAGCTGCTGGAGCGCTGGATTGAACGCGTATGACGGACGGACTGCTCGCCACTGACGTCACCCGGTTTCTGCGCTATCTGGGCGTTGAGCGTCAGCTCAGCCCCATCACGCTGCTTAACTATCAGCGTCAGCTTGATGCCATCATGCAGATTGCCGAAGAAATCGGCCTGAAAAGCTGGCAACAATGTGACGCCGCCACGGTACGCGGGTTCGTCGTGCGTAGCCGTAAAAAAAATCTTAGCCCGGCGAGCCTTGCGCTCCGGCTCTCTGCCCTGCGCAGCTTTTTCGACTGGCTGGTCAGCCAGGGCAAGCTGAAAGCTAACCCAGCAAAAGGGATCGCCACGCCAAAAGCCCCGCGCCATCTGCCGAAAAATATTGACGTCGACGACGTAAACCGCCTGCTGGATATCGATCTAAACGATCCGCTGGCCGTGCGCGACCGCGCGATGCTGGAGGTGATGTACGGTGCCGGGCTGCGTCTGTCTGAACTCGTCAACCTCGACCTCAAGCATCTCGATCTGGAATCTGGCGAAGTGTGGGTAATGGGGAAGGGCAGCAAAGAGCGCCGCCTGCCGATTGGCCGCAATGCGGTCTCCTGGATTGAGCACTGGCTGGATCTGCGCGGCCTGTTTGGCGCGGAAGACGATGCGCTGTTTCTGTCGAAGCTCGGCAAGCGGATCTCGGCGCGAAACGTGCAGAAGCGCTTTGCGGAGTGGGGCATCAAGCAGGGGCTGAACAGCCACGTGCATCCCCACAAGCTGCGCCACTCCTTTGCGACACACATGCTGGAATCGAGCGGCGATCTCCGTGGCGTGCAGGAACTGCTTGGCCACGCGAACCTGTCGACAACACAAATTTATACCCACTTAGACTTCCAACACCTTGCCTCGGTGTATGACGCGGCGCATCCACGCGCCAAACGGGGGAAATAATGCGTTTTTACCGCCCACTCGGTCAGATCTCAGCCCTGACGTTTGACCTTGATGACACCCTTTATGACAACCGCGAGGTGATCCTGCGTACCGAGCAGGAGTCGCTGGCGTTTGTGCAGAACTACCATCCCGCGCTGAAGGCGATGCAGAACAAGGACTTCCAGAAGCTGCGTCAGTCCCTGCGGGAGACCGAGCCGGACATTTACCACGACGTGACCGAATGGCGTCGTCGCGCGGTTGAGCAGGCGATGCTGAACGCGGGTCTGAGCGCGCAGGATGCCGCCTTTGGTGCCGAAGCGGCAATGGAAAACTTCGCCAAATGGCGCAGCCGTATCGACGTGCCGCAGGAAACCCACGACACGCTGGCGACGCTTGCCGAAAAGTGGCCGCTGGTGGCCATCACCAACGGCAATGCCCAGCCGGAGTTGTTTGGCCTCAGCGATTATTTTGAATTCGTGCTGCGAGCGGGTCCGCACGGGCGCGCGAAGCCGTTCAGCGACATGTATCACCTGGCAGCGGAAAAACTGAATTTGCCGCTCGGTAACATTCTTCACGTGGGCGACGATCTGACCACCGACGTGGCGGGTGCCATCCGCTGCGGCATGCAGGCCTGCTGGATCAAGCCAGAAAATGCGGAGCTGATGACCGCAACAGACAGCCGTCTTCTGCCGCACGTGGAAATTTCGCGGTTGGCATCCCTCACGACGCTGATATAATCATCAATTGTTCTGTATAAATTAACAGGGTTTTGGCGAGTGGAAACATTTGCCTGCCCGACATGACGTGACGGTGCCAATGGACGTTTCTTACCTGCTCGACAGCCTTAATGACAAACAGCGTGACGCGGTTGCCGCCTCGCGCACCAACCTGCTGGTTCTGGCTGGGGCGGGGAGTGGTAAGACACGCGTGCTGGTTCACCGTATCGCCTGGCTGCAGAGCGTGGAAAACTGCTCACCGTACTCGATTATGGCCGTGACGTTTACCAACAAGGCGGCGGCGGAGATGCGTCACCGTATCGCCCAGCTGATGGGCACCAGCCAGGGCGGCATGTGGGTTGGCACCTTCCACGGCCTGGCGCACCGTCTGCTGCGCGCGCACCATATGGACGCTAACCTGCCGCAGGATTTCCAGATCCTCGACAGCGAAGATCAGCTCCGCCTGCTGAAGCGCCTGATCAAGGCGATGAACCTCGACGAGAAGCAGTGGCCGCCGCGTCAGGCGATGTGGTACATCAACGGACAGAAAGACGAAGGTCTGCGCCCGCACCACATTCAGAGCTTCGGTAACCCGGTCGAGCAGACCTGGCAGAACGTCTATAAGGCCTATCAGGAAGCGTGCGACCGCGCCGGCCTGGTGGATTTCGCCGAGCTGCTGCTGCGCGCCCACGAGCTGTGGCTCAACAAACCGCATATCCTGCAGCACTACCGCGAACGCTTCACCAACATCCTGGTGGACGAATTCCAGGATACCAACAACATCCAGTACGCGTGGATCCGTCTGCTGGCCGGAGATACCGGCAAGGTGATGATCGTGGGCGATGACGACCAGTCGATCTACGGCTGGCGCGGCGCGCAGGTGGAGAACATCCAGCGCTTCCTCAACGATTTTCCCGGCGCGCAAACCATCCGTCTGGAGCAGAACTATCGCTCAACCAGCAATATCCTGAGCGCGGCCAACGCCCTGATTGAGAACAACAACGGGCGTCTGGGCAAAAAGCTGTGGACCGACGGCGTCGACGGCGAACCGATCTCGATTTACTGCGCTTTCAACGAGCTCGACGAAGCCCGCTTCGTGGTGAACCGCATCAAAACCTGGCAGGACAACGGCGGCGCGCTGGAGCAGTGCGCCATTCTCTACCGCAGCAACGCCCAGTCGCGCGTGCTGGAAGAGGCGCTGCTGCAGGTGAGCATGCCGTACCGCATTTACGGCGGCATGCGATTCTTCGAACGTCAGGAGATCAAAGATGCGCTTTCGTATCTGCGCCTGATCGCCAACCGCAACGACGACGCGGCGTTTGAGCGCGTGGTGAACACGCCGACCCGCGGGATTGGCGACCGTACGCTGGACGTGGTGCGTCAGGCCTCGCGCGATCGCCAGCTGACGCTGTGGCAGGCGTGCCGCGAGCTGCTGCAGGAAAAAGCCCTCGCCGGGCGTGCGGCCAGCGCGCTCCAGCGCTTCCTGGAATTAATTGATGCCCTGGCGCAGGAAACCGCCGACATGCCGCTGCACGTGCAGACCGACCGGGTGATTAAAGACTCCGGGCTGCGTACCATGTACGAGCAGGAAAAAGGCGAAAAGGGGCAGACCCGTATAGAGAACTTAGAGGAACTGGTCACGGCAACGCGCCAGTTCAGCTACAACGAAGAAGACGAAGACCTGATGCCGCTGCAGGCGTTCCTCTCTCACGCCGCGCTGGAAGCGGGTGAAGGGCAGGCGGACACCTGGCAGGACGCGGTTCAGCTGATGACCCTGCACTCCGCCAAAGGTCTGGAGTTCCCGCAGGTGTTTATCGTCGGCATGGAAGAGGGCATGTTCCCAAGCCAGATGTCGTTGGATGAAGGCGGGCGTCTGGAAGAAGAACGTCGTCTGGCCTACGTGGGCGTGACGCGCGCGATGCAGAAGCTGACGCTAACCTACGCTGAAACCCGCCGCCTGTACGGTAAAGAGGTCTATCACCGTCCGTCACGCTTTATCGGTGAACTGCCGGAAGAGTGCGTGGAAGAGGTGCGTCTGCGCGCCAGCATCAGCCGTCCGGTTAGCCATCCGCGCATGGGCTCGCCGATCTCTGAAACCGACACCGGCTACAAGCTGGGCCAGCGCGTGCGCCATTCGAAGTTTGGCGAAGGTACCATTGTGAATCTGGAAGGCAGCGGCGAGCACAGCCGCCTGCAGGTCGCGTTCCAGGGGCAGGGGATCAAATGGCTGGTGGCGGCCTACGCGAAGCTGGAAACAGTCTAACATTCAGAAAAATATCATTATTTTGCAATAATCTGCTAGCCTTATACAGTGAAGGTCAATTAATGCCCTTCAGCGTTCCGTTGCGTGTTGACGCCGCAGTTACTGCTGGCGTAACATGCGCGCACGATTACGCTAAGAGGACATTCGCCTTGGACACACCCAGTAGATACTGGCTCAATTCCCTGTCATCCAGGAACAACTCCTAAGGCTATCTCCTCATGCTGATGGCCTTAGTGGTTGTCAGCGACTGCATTATTCCCGTCGCGCTGAGTCAGGCTGTTTAATGGTCTGAAACCCAATTTGTTTCTGTGTGCCCACCGAACTGTCCGATATTTTTTGCATTGGGAGTCCCGGTCATGTTGAGCGCATTTCAACTCGAAAATAACCGACTGACTCGGCTTGAAGCCGAAGAGTCACAGCCCCTCATTGATGCCGTATGGGTGGATCTGGTCGAGCCGGACGACGATGAGCGCCTTCGCGTACAATCTGAGCTGGGGCAAAGCCTGGCAACCCGCCCGGAACTGGAAGATATCGAAGCATCCGCGCGTTTCTTTGAAGATGAAGACGGCCTGCACATTCACTCCTTCTTCTTCTTTGAAGATGCGGAAGATCACGCGGGCAACTCCACCGTGGCATTTACCATTCGCGACGGTCGTCTGTTTACTCTGCGTGAACGCGAACTGCCGGCATTCCGTCTCTACCGCATGCGCGCCCGCAGCCAGGCGATGGTGGACGGCAACGCTTACGAGCTGCTGCTCGATCTGTTCGAGACTAAAATTGAACAGCTGGCGGATGAAATTGAAAACATCTACAGCGATCTGGAAAAGCTGAGCCGCGTGATCATGGAAGGCCATCAGGGGGATGAGTACGACGAAGCGCTTTCGACGCTGGCAGAGCTGGAAGATATCGGCTGGAAGGTGCGTTTGTGTCTGATGGATACCCAGCGCGCGCTGAACTTCCTGGTGCGCAAGGCGCGTCTGCCGGGCGGTCAGCTGGAGCAGGCGCGTGAGATCTTACGCGATATCGAATCCCTGCTGCCGCACAACGAATCCCTGTTCCAGAAGGTGAACTTCCTGATGCAGGCGGCGATGGGCTTTATCAACATCGAGCAGAACCGCATCATCAAGATCTTCTCGGTAGTGTCCGTGGTGTTCCTGCCGCCGACGCTGGTGGCGTCCAGCTACGGGATGAACTTCGAGTTTATGCCGGAGCTGAAGTGGAGCTTTGGCTACCCGGGGGCGATTATCTTTATGATCCTCGCTGGGCTGGCGCCGTATCTGTACTTTAAGCGTCGGAACTGGCTGTAAAATCTGGCGGGTGGCGCTGCGCTTACCCGCCCTACAAAACACCTACATTCCTCTGCGGGCTCTGCGCTGGGTATAAATCGCATCGGCGACGAAAATCGCCAGCGCCACCCAAATAAAGGCAAAGGTCACCATCTTATCCGCACCCGGCACTTCGCCGTAAAACACCACCGCCAGCAGGAACATCAGCGTCGGGCCAATGTACTGGAAAAAGCCCAGCGTGGAGAGGCGCAGGCGCGTTGCCGCACCGGTGAAGCACAGCAGCGGAATGGTGGTCACTACGCCCGCCGCCATCAGCATCAGGTTCAGCGACCACGGGTTGCTGCCCATATGGCTGGTGGCGCTGTCGGCGATGCCGAACAGATAGATCGCCGCCACCGGCAGCAGCCACAGGGTTTCAAACAACATCCCGGTTTGCGCTTCCACCGCAATTTTCTTACGTACCAGGCCGTAAAAAGCAAAGCTGAACGCCAGGCCGAGGGCGATAACCGGCAGTGAGCCGAACGTCCACAGCTGCACCAGTACGCCGCAGAAGGCCAGAATCACCGCTAGCCACTGCATCCGGCGGAAGCGTTCGCCGAGGAAAATCATCCCCAGCACGATGTTCACCAGCGGGTTAATGAAGTACCCCAGGCTCGCTTCGAGCATGTGGTGGTTATTCACCGCCCAGATAAACAGCAGCCAGTTGCCGCCGATGAGCACTGCGGAAAGCGCCAGCAGGAAGACCTTCTTCGGCGTTTTCAGCAGCGTTTTGACGCCGGACCACTGACGGCTGATGCTCATCAGCGCGATCATAAAGAAAAACGACCAGATGACGCGGTGAGTGAGGATCTCGTCGGCCGGAACATAGGCGATAAATTTGAAGTACGCCGGGGCGATACCCCAAATAAAATAAGCGGCAAGGGCGAGTAAAACGCCCTGCCGCGTCTGTTTAGCATCCATCGGGAAAATCCGTGACAAAAAAGTGAATCAATTTTACCCGAATTTGCCGCCTCAACCCACCATATAAGTGGCGGTTGCGCTGGCGATATAAACCTGCTCCTCGTTATGCAGCTCAACGCGGGCAACGGCAACTTTATTCCCGGCACGCAGCAGGCTGCTGGTGCAGGTAAAGCGGTTTCCGCGCCCCGGGCGAAGATAGTCGACGCGTAAATCAATGGTGCCCATGCGCGCCAGACGCTGGCGGAGTTCATCTTCGTTGATGGTGTCATGGCGCGTCAGCGTACTGCCCACGCAGACCAGACCTGCCGCCACGTCCAGCGCGGAGGCAATCACCCCGCCGTGCAGAATACTTTGTGCCCAGTTACCCACCATCATCGGCTGGTTGTTGAAACTCAGCTGGGCAAACTCTTTCTCGTAACGCTCCAGCTCAAGACCCAGCGCACGGTTAAACGGCATATGGTAAACAAAAATCTCGCCCACGAGTTTTAACACTTCTTCGGCGGTAAGCATGGCTGACATGAGACATTACATCCTTATTGTTAATGAAATGTTGATTTTATGCTTCAGCAATAAGGAATTCCACTTTCAGAAACGAGGATGCAGCAGTTATCGCAGAAGTCTGTAGAATGTTCGCCTCATAACTATTCAGGTAATTTTACTCTTTGCAGGAGAACACCACCGATGCGGACGTATCTGGCCTGGTTACTGGCGGCGGTTGCGCTGCCCCTCACAGCATATGCGCAGGAAGCGACGATTAAAGAAGTCCATGATAAACCTGCCGTTAAGGGCAGCATTATCGCCAATATGCTGCAGGAGCATGACAATCCGTTCACGCTCTACCCGTATGACACAAACTACGTGATTTATACCCAAACCAGCGATCTCAACAAAGAGGCGATAAGCTCCTATAACTGGTCTGATAATGCGCGTAAAGATGAGGTGAAGTTCCAGCTCAGCCTCGCGTTCCCGTTCTGGCGCGGTATTCTGGGGCCAAACTCGGTGCTCGGTGCGTCTTATACGCAGAAATCCTGGTGGCAGCTCTCCAACAGCGGCGAATCTTCACCGTTCCGTGAAACCAACTATGAGCCGCAGCTTTTCCTCGGCTTCGCAACGGATTATGAATTTGCTGGCTGGACGCTACGTGACGTTGAGGTTGGTTTTAATCACGACTCTAATGGCCGGTCCGACCCCACTTCACGCAGCTGGAACCGTGCCTATACGCGCCTGATGGCGCAGAACGGTAACTGGATGGTGGAAGTGAAGCCGTGGTACGTGATCGGCAGCACGGATGACAACCCGGATATCACCAAATATATGGGCTACTACCAGCTCAAAGTCGGCTACCAGTTAGGTGAAGCCGTGCTGAGCGCGAAAGGCCAGTACAACTGGAACACCGGCTACGGTGGTGCGGAAGTGGGCTTGAGCTATCCGGTAAGCAAGCATGTTCGCCTTTATACGCAGGTCTACAGCGGCTACGGCGAGTCGCTTATCGATTACAACTTCAACCAGACCCGCGTTGGCGTGGGCGTAATGCTGAACGATATTCTCTAGGCTGCTCGAATGTTTTTGCGTTAAACGTTGAAGTTTCTCTCTCAGGCGCTGAAAATAGCGCCTGTTTTATTTTTCGCAAATGGGGTTAACGTGGCGCAGGCGGAAGTATTGAATCAGGAGTCGCTGGCTAAACAGGTTTTGCATGAAACCTTTGGCTACCAGCAGTTCCGCCCCGGCCAGGAAACCATCATTGAAACCGTGCTGGAAGGCCGCGATTGCCTGGTGGTGATGCCGACCGGCGGCGGTAAATCCCTCTGTTATCAGGTGCCCGCGCTGGTGCTTAACGGCCTGACGGTCGTGGTATCGCCTCTCATTTCCCTGATGAAAGACCAGGTTGACCAGCTGCTCGCCAACGGCGTGGCGGCGGCCTGCCTGAACTCGACCCAAACCCGCGAGCAGCAGCAAGAGGTGATGGCCGGATGCCGCACCGGGCAGATCCGCCTGCTGTATATCGCGCCAGAGCGCCTGATGCTCGATAACTTCCTCGACCATCTCGCGCACTGGAACCCGGTTCTGCTGGCGGTGGATGAAGCGCACTGTATCTCCCAGTGGGGACACGATTTCCGTCCGGAATACGCTGCCCTCGGCCAGCTGCGTCAGCGCTTCCCCGAGCTGCCGTTTATGGCGCTTACCGCCACGGCGGACGACACCACGCGCCTGGATATCGTTCGCCTGCTGGGGCTGAACGACCCGTATATTCAGGTCAGCAGCTTCGACCGCCCGAACATCCGCTACATGCTGATGGAAAAATTCAAGCCGCTGGATCAGCTCCTGCGCTATGTCCAGGAACAGCGCGGCAAGTCCGGCATCATCTACTGCAACAGCCGTGCGAAGGTGGAAGACACCGCCGCGCGTCTGCAAAACCGTGGTTTTAGCGCTGCGGCCTATCACGCCGGGCTGGAAAACCATATCCGCGCCGACGTGCAGGAAAAATTTCAGCGCGACGACCTGCAAATCGTGGTCGCAACGGTGGCGTTCGGGATGGGGATCAATAAGCCCAACGTGCGCTTTGTGGTGCACTTCGACATTCCGCGCAATATCGAATCCTACTATCAGGAAACCGGCCGCGCCGGGCGTGACGGCCTGCCTGCGGAAGCGATGCTGTTTTACGATCCGGCCGATATGGCGTGGCTGCGCCGCTGTCTGGAAGAGAAGCCGCAGGGACAACTCCAGGACATCGAGCGCCACAAGCTCAACGCGATGGGTGCCTTCGCTGAAGCGCAAACCTGCCGCCGTCTGGTGCTGCTCAACTACTTTGGAGAGGGGCGACAGGAGCCGTGCGGCAACTGCGATATCTGCCTCGATCCGCCAAAGCAGTACGATGGCCTGATGGACGCGCGCAAAGCGCTCTCGACCATTTACCGCGTGAATCAACGCTTCGGGATGGGCTACGTGGTGGAAGTGCTGCGCGGTGCCAATAACCAGCGTATCCGCGACATGGGGCACGACAAGCTGCCGGTTTACGGCATCGGTAAAGACCAGAGCCACGAGCACTGGGTCAGCATTATTCGTCAGCTGATCCACCTCGGCTTTGCCACACAGAACATTGCCCAGCACTCCGCGCTACAGCTGACCGAAGCGGCGCGTCCGGTGCTGCGCGGTGACGTTGAGCTCAAGCTCGCCGTGCCGCGCGTGGTCGCCCTCAAGCCACGCGTGATGCAGAAATCCTACGGCGGCAACTACGATCGCAAGCTGTTTGCCAAGCTTCGCAAGCTGCGTAAAGCCATCGCCGATGAAGAAAACATCCCGCCTTACGTGGTGTTCAACGACGCGACGCTGATTGAGATGGCCGAGCAGATGCCGCTCAGCGCCAGCGAGATGCTCAGCGTCAACGGCGTGGGGACGCGCAAGCTGGAGCGCTTCGGTAAAGAGTTTATGGCGCTCATCCGCTCTCACGCTGATGGTGATGATGAGGAGTAGTCAGACGGGCGAAAAAGTGCCAGGATGATGACTCACTGTATTATTTCCCCGCGAGCTAATTATGTTAATGCTATTTCTCACCGTGGCGTTAGTGCACATCGTTGCGCTGATGAGCCCTGGCCCAGACTTTTTCTTCGTGTCGCAAACCGCCGTCAGCCGCTCCCGCAAAGAGGCGATGATGGGCGTGCTCGGTATTACCATGGGCGTTATGGTCTGGGCGGCGGTCGCGCTGCTCGGTCTGAACCTGATCCTGGCGAAGATGGCCTGGCTGCATAACATCATTATGGTTGGCGGCGGGCTGTACCTGTGCTGGATGGGCTACCAGATGCTGCGCGGGGCGCTGAAGAAAGAAGAGAAAAAACCGGAAGAGCCAAAGGTAGAGCTGGCGACGGGCGGCCGCAGCTTTGTAAAAGGGCTCCTGACTAACCTGGCAAACCCGAAAGCGATTATCTATTTCGGCTCCGTGTTCTCGCTGTTTGTGGGTGACAGCGTCGGCGCAGGCGCGCGCTGGGGGATCTTCCTGCTGATCGTTGTTGAGACGTTCGCCTGGTTTACCATCGTGGCCAGCCTGTTCGCCTTACCGGCAATGCGCCGCGGCTATCAGCGCATCGCGAAGTGGATCGACGGCTTCGCCGGCGCGCTGTTCGCCGGCTTCGGCATTCATCTCATCATTTCTCGCTAAGCATGACGCGCTGACGCAAGCAGCGCGCCAACCAGCATAAACAGCGAACCAAAGACTTTATTCAGGGCCTTCATCTGCTTAGGCCCTTTGATCCACGCCGCTATCCGCTGCGCCAGCGTCGCGTAACCAATCATCACGATGATATCGACAATAATGGTGGTCGCGCCCAGCACCACGTACTGCATGACCTGCGGCTGATGCGGCACGATAAACTGCGGGAACAGCGCGGCGAGGAACACGATGCTCTTCGGATTGGTCAGATTGACGAACACCGCGCGCTTAAACAGATGGCCGCGGTTTTGCGTCCTGGTGAGCGTATTCAGGTCAATCGAGCCTGCCGCGCGCCACTGCTGGATGCCAAGCCAGATCAGATACGCCGCACCGGCCCACTTCAGCACTTCAAAGGCCAGCACCGAGCGGGAGAACAGGGTCCCCAGACCAATCCCCACCAGCACAATATGAATGCCGAGCCCGGTCTGTAAACCGGCAATGGACGCCGCCGCACCGCGATAGCCGTGGTTGATGGAGGTGGTCATAGTGTTAATGGCGCCAGAGCCGGGCGAAAGGCTAAGGATGATTGATGTCAGCAGGTAGGCGAACCACCACTCGAAGGTCATTTGAAGCTCCCGAATTGTCTGTTTTTATGCCACAATACGCTATTGTTGAGTCATTTTGTGACCAGTGACGAAAAAAAACGATATTCCCTGGATTACGTGAGTGGAAACCCAATGTTTCAGCAGAAAAAGGACTGGGAAACACGAGAAAACGCGTTTGCTGCTTTCTCAATGGGGCCGCTGACCGATTTCTGGCGGCAGCGTGAGGAAGACGAGTTTACGGGCGTCGGGGGCATCCCGGTGCGCTTCGTTCGCTTCCGCAATGAAAAAAATGACCGGGTGATCGTGGTCTGCCCCGGGCGTATCGAAAGCTACGTTAAATATGCCGAACTGGCCTACGACCTGGTCAACATGGGGTTTGACGTGCTGATCATCGACCACCGTGGGCAGGGGCTGTCCGGGCGCATGCTGCCGGATACGCACCGCGGGCATGTGGATCACTTCAGCGATTATGTCGACGATTTTGCCGCGTTCTGGCAGCAGGAAGTTCAGCCCGGCCCCTGGCGCAAGCGGTACATCCTTGCGCACTCCATGGGCGGCGCCATTTCGACGCTGTTTTTGCAGCGGTATGAGCACCAGTGCGACGCCATTGCGCTCACCGCGCCGATGTACGGTATTGTCATTCGTTTTCCCGACTGGATGGTGCGCCATCTTCTCGACTGGGCTGAGGGCCATCAGCGCATTCGTGAAGGCTATGCCATCGGAACCGGACGCTGGCGCGCATTGCCGTTCGCCATCAACGTCTTAACCCACAGTCGGCAGCGCTATCGCCGCAACCTGCGCTTTTATGCCGATGAACCGCGCTTGCGCGTCGGCGGCCCGACCTGGCACTGGGTGCGTGAGGGTATTTTGGCCGGTGAGCAGGTGCTGGCAGGCGTAGGCGATGATGACACGCCGACGCTTCTGATTCAGGCGGAAGAAGAGCGCGTGGTGGATAACCGCATGCATGACCGCTATTGTGAACTGCGCGCTGCCGCCGGTCACCCTTGTGAAGGGGGTAAACCGCTGGTCATCAACGGCGCGTACCATGAGATCCTTTTTGAAAAGGACGCTATGCGCTCAGTCGCGCTTAACGCCATCGTCGAGTTTTTCGACCGGCATAACTGATTTTCTATTGAGGTTAAATTTTCCTATGTACCAGGTTGTTGCATCTGATTTAGATGGCACGCTGCTTTCACCCGACCACACCCTGTCGCCTTATGCGAAAGAGACCTTAAAGCTTCTGACCGCCCGTGGCGTGAACTTTGTGTTCGCTACCGGCCGCCACCACGTGGACGTGGGGCAGATCCGCGATAATCTGGAGATCAAGTCGTACATGATCACCTCCAACGGTGCGCGCGTGCATGATACCGACGGCAACCTGATCTTCACCCATAACCTGGATCGCGATATTGCCGCCGATCTCTTCGGCGTGGTGCATAACAATCCGGCTATCGTCACCAACGTATACCGTGACGACGAATGGTTCATGAACCGCCACCGCCCGGATGAAATGCGTTTCTTCAAGGAAGCGGTATTCAACTACTCCCTGTATGAGCCGGGCCTGCTGGATCCAGAGGGGATCAGCAAGGTGTTCTTCACCTGCGACAGCCACGAAGAGCTGCTGCCGCTTGAGCAGGCGATCAACGCCCGCTGGGGCGATCGCGTCAACGTGAGCTTCTCCACCCTGACCTGTCTGGAAGTGATGGCGGGCGGCGTTTCTAAAGGTCACGCGCTCGAAGCGGTTGCGAAACGTCTGGGCTTCGCGCTTAAAGACTGTATCGCCTTTGGCGACGGCATGAACGATGCCGAAATGCTGTCGATGGCGGGCAAGGGCTGCATCATGCAGAACGCGCATCAGCGTCTGAAGGATCTGCATCCGGAGCTGGAAGTGATTGGTTCTAACGCTGACAACGCGGTACCGAAATACCTGCGCAAACTGTTCCTTGAATAATCTTCATTCGGTTGTTTATTGTTCAGTTGTCAACTAAAGAGTTCGCTACAATGCCTGTCCTTCTTTCTGAGAGACAAGCATTGTGGCGCTACTCATTATCACCACTATCCTGTGGGCCTTCTCCTTTAGCCTGATTGGCGAATACCTTGCCGGTTCGGTCGACAGCTACTTCTCGGTGCTAATGCGCGTGGGGCTGGCGGCGCTGGTGTTTCTGCCGTTCCTGCGCACGCGCGGGCAATCGCTGAAAACCATTCTGCTGTACATGCTGGTGGGGGCGATGCAGCTTGGCATCATGTATCTGTTCAGCTTCCGGGCTTACGTCTACCTGTCCGTCTCCGAATTCCTGCTCTTTACCGTGCTGACGCCGCTCTATATCACGCTGATTTACGATCTGCTCAGCAGGCGCCGTCTGCGCTGGGGATATCTGCTAAGCGCCGCGCTGGCGGTTATTGGCGCGGCGATCATTCGCTACGACAAAGTGAGCAATCACTTCTGGACAGGGCTGATGTTCGTCCAGCTTGCCAACATCAGCTTTGCCATTGGTATGGTGGGCTATAAACGCCTGATGGAAACCCGCCCGATGCCGCAGCACAACGCGTTTGCGTGGTTCTATATGGGCGCGGCGATCGTCGCGGTGGCGGCGTGGTTTATGCTCGGCAACCCGCAAAAGCTGCCGACCACCACCGTGCAGTGGAGCGTTCTGGTCTGGCTGGGCGTGGTGGCGTCGGGGCTGGGGTACTTTATGTGGAACTACGGCGCTACGCAGGTAGACGCCGGTACGCTGGGGATCATGAACAACGTGCACGTCCCGGCGGGGCTGCTGGTGAACCTTGCCATCTGGCAGGAACAGCCGCACTGGCCGAGCTTCCTTATTGGGGGGGCGGTGATCCTGGCTTCACTGTGGGTCCATCGCCGCTGGGTCGCTCCGCGCTCCGCACAAACGGAAGATGGTCGCACGCGTGGTTCCGCGCTGAGCGAATAAACGCCTCCGTAACCGGCTGACGCTGCTCGCCATCGCGCACGGCGGCGTACAGCCGGCTCCACAGCCCTTCTCCCAGGGTTTTGGTGACCACCAGACCCTGGCGTTCAAAGCTCTCCACCACCCAGTGCGGCAGCGCCGCGATACCCATGCTGGCCGCCACCATCTGGATCAGCAGCAGGGTGTTATCCACACTTTTCAGCTGCGGGCTGATGCCTGCCGGCTGCAGGAAGTGACGCCAGATATCCAGGCGGCTGCGCTGAACCGGGTAAATCAGCAGCGTTTCTGTCGCCAGATCTTCCGGCGTGATGCGCGTTTTGGCTGCCAGCGGATGGTCCGGCGCCAGCACCAGACGCACCTCAAAATCGAACATCGGCGAATAGTGCAGGCCGCTGCGCGGCAGGATGTCGGACGTCATCACCAGATCCAGCTCGCCCTGCTGGAGCGAGGGCTGCGGGTCGAACGTCACGCCAGATTTAAAGTCCATCTCCACCTGCGGCCACTTCTGGCGAAAGTTCTCTAGCGCGGGGGTCAGCCACTGAATACAGCTGTGGCACTCAATGGCGATCCGCAGTTTGGTCTGCTGCGGCTCGTTACACGCCTGCAGCGCGCTGGCGATCTGCGGCAGTACCTGATTCGCCAGTTGAAGAAGAATTTCACCCTGCGGCGTAAAGCGCAAAGGCTGGCTCTTACGCACAAAAAGACGAAATCCGAGGCGTTGTTCCAGATCGCTGAACTGGTGAGAAAGGGCGGACTGGGTCTGGTGCAGCGTGGCCGCCGCCGCCGCGAGCGAACCGCAGTTCCGCAACGCTTGTAGCGTTTTCAGGTGTTTAATCTCGATCATGAAAGTCCTTCACTCCGCCATGAACATTTTGCGCTTGAGGAATATACAGTACCTGCCAATTATAGATGTGTAAACATCTGGACGTCTAAATAACAAATTTCACAAGGGGCATACCATGACAATCCGCACTCACACTCTCGGTTTTCCTCGCGTTGGCCTGCGTCGCGAGCTGAAAAAAGCGCAAGAAAGCTACTGGGCGGGCAACGCCACCCGTGAAGAACTCCTGGCGGTGGGGCGGGAGCTGCGCGCCCGTCACTGGGATCAGCAAAAACAGGCGGGTATTGACCTGCTGCCGGTGGGCGATTTCGCCTGGTACGACCATGTTCTGACGACCAGCCTGCTGCTGGGCAACGTGCCGGCTCGTCATCAGAACAAAGATGGATCGGTGGATATCGACACCCTGTTCCGCATCGGCCGTGGCCGCGCGCCAACGGGTGAGCCAGCGGCAGCGGCGGAAATGACCAAGTGGTTTAACACCAACTATCACTATATGGTGCCGGAGTTCGTCAAAGGTCAGCAGTTTACGCTGACCTGGACGCAGCTTCTGGACGAAGTGGATGAAGCGCTGGCGCTGGGCCACCAGGTGAAGCCCGTATTGCTGGGGCCGGTAACCTACCTGTGGCTGGGTAAAGTGAAGGGCGAACAATTTGACCGCCTCAGCCTGCTGAACGATATTCTGTCGGTCTATAAGCAGGTGCTGATTGAGCTGGGCAAGCGCGGCATTCAGTGGGTGCAAATCGACGAACCCGCGCTGGTGCTGGAGCTGCCGCAGGAGTGGCTCGATGCCTTCAAACCGGCGTATGACGCGCTCACCGGACAGGTGAAGCTGCTGCTGACCACCTATTTCGAGGGCGTGACGCCGAACCTCGACACTATCACCGCGCTGCCGGTTCAGGGCCTGCACGTTGACCTGGTTCACGGTAAGGACGATGTCTCAGAGCTGCACAAGCGCCTGCCTGAGGAGTGGTTGCTCTCCGCCGGTCTGGTCAACGGCCGTAACGTCTGGCGCGCCGATCTGACCGAGAAATACGCCCAAATTAAAGACATCGTCGGCAAACGCGAGCTATGGGTGGCATCATCCTGCTCGCTGCTGCACAGTCCGATCGATCTGAGCGTGGAGACCCGTCTCGACCCTGAAGTGAAGAGCTGGTTTGCCTTCGCCCTGCAAAAATGTGAAGAGCTGGCACTGCTGCGCGACGCGCTCAACAGCGGCGATACGGCGGCGATTACCGAATGGAGCGCACCGATTCAGGCGCGTCGTCACTCGGCTCGCGTGCACAACCCGGCGGTAGAAAAACGTCTGGCGGCCAACACCGCCCGGGACAGCCAGCGTCAGAGCCCGTACGAGGTACGTGCCGAAGCCCAGCGCGCCCGCTTCAATCTTCCCGCGTGGCCGACCACGACCATCGGTTCATTCCCGCAAACTACCGAGATCCGCGGCCTGCGTCTGGACTTCAAAAAGGGCAATCTGGACGCGAATCATTACCGCACCGGCATTGCGGAACACATCAAGCAGGCGATTATCGAGCAGGAACGCCTCGGGCTGGACGTGCTGGTACACGGCGAAGCCGAGCGTAACGACATGGTGGAATACTTCGGTGAACACCTGGACGGCTTCGTCTTTACCCAGAACGGCTGGGTGCAGAGCTACGGCTCCCGCTGCGTGAAGCCGCCGGTGGTCATTGGCGACGTCAGCCGCCCGGAACCGATCACGGTGGAGTGGGCGAAGTACGCCCAGTCCCTGACCGACAAGCCGGTAAAAGGCATGCTGACCGGCCCGGTGACCATTCTCTGCTGGTCGTTCCCGCGCGAAGACGTGACCCGTGAAACCATCGCCAAACAGATCGCGCTGGCGCTGCGTGATGAAGTGGCGGATCTGGAGGCGGCGGGGATTGGCATCATCCAGATTGACGAACCGGCGCTGCGCGAAGGTTTGCCGCTGCGCCGCAGCGACTGGGATGCTTACCTGCAGTGGGGCGTGGAAGCATTCCGCATCAACGCCGCAGTGGCGAAGGACGACACCCAGATCCACACCCATATGTGTTACTGCGAATTTAACGACATCATGGATTCGATTGCCGCGCTGGATGCAGACGTGATCACCATCGAGACCTCGCGTTCAGACATGGAGCTGCTGGAGTCGTTTGAAGAGTTCGACTACCCGAACGAAATTGGGCCGGGCGTGTATGACATTCACTCCCCGAACGTGCCGAGCGTGGAGTGGATTGAGGCGCTGCTGAGAAAAGCCGCTCAGCGCATCCCGGCGGAACGCCTGTGGGTAAACCCGGACTGCGGCCTGAAAACCCGCGGCTGGCCGGAGACGCGTGCGGCGCTCGCCAACATGGTGAAGGCGGCGCAGAACTTACGTCAGGCTTGATGACGCGCAGGCCCGGTAAGGCGCAGCCGCCACCGGGCTTTTTTTTATGCTTTCTTCCCGCCGTACTGGCTAAACCATGCCAGCATTCTCTGCCAGCCATCTTTAGCGGATTCCGCGTGATAGCTCGGACGATAATCGGCATTAAACGCGTGTCCGGCATCGGGATACACCACGATTTCGGCCTTCGCGTTCGCCGCCCGCAGCGCGTGGCGCATCGTCTCGACGGTATCAAGCGGAATGCCGGTATCCTGGCCGCCATACAGCCCTAACACCGGGGCATTGAGATCGGTAGCGATATCAACCGGATGCTTCGGTGAGTTCAGCGTCTTTTCGCCCACCAGTTTGCCGTACCAGGCAACGGCGGCTTTCAGCTGCGGGTTATGCGCGGCATACAGCCAGCTAATGCGTCCACCCCAGCAGAAACCGGTGACCATTAAGCGGTGCGGGTCGCCGCCGTTGCGCGCCGCCCAGCTGGCGACGTGGTCTAGGTCTGCCAGCACCTGCGCGTCTGGCACTTTGCTGACCAGGTTGCTGAAGAGCGTCGGGATATCACTGTAGTCATTCGGATCGCCCTGACGGAAGTAGAGCTCTGGCGCAACGGCCAGATAACCCTCCAGCGCCAGGCGGCGGCAGAGGTCGCGAATATGTTCGTGAACGCCGAAAATCTCCTGAACCACAATCACGACGGGCAGCGGGCCGTCTGCTGACTTTGGCCGCGCGTGATATGCAGGCATATTTTCCCCCTGAGAGGGGATGGAGGTCTCGCCTGCCGTAATGGCCTCTTCTGAGGTTGAGACGATGGTTGAAGCATGCGGAGCCGCAGCAGGTGCAAATCCGGTTTTTTCAGTCATGGCATTCTCCGTACCAATGAGTTAGCGCAAAGGTAAATATAGACACCAGGTTAACAACTCACAGTGCCTTAAACGGTCTATCTTTTGTGCAGCACCCGACGATATAACTTGTTAATGTGATGTGGATCACTTTTTGATGGAAATTCAATGCAATCATTTTCATTCATGGTGAGATGCGTCACGTAATTATGCTTACCGCTTCTGTAAAGTACCGTTTTACTTCTTCTGACTAACCGACCCACAGAGGAGTCACCTATGTCTAAGTCTGATGTTTTTCATCTCGGCCTCACTAAAAACGATTTACAAGGGGCTACGCTCGCTATCGTCCCTGGCGACCCAGAGCGTGTGGAAAAGATCGCCGCGCTGATGGATAAGCCGGTCAAGCTGGCTGCCCATCGTGAATTCACCACCTGGCGCGCAGAGCTGGATGGCAAAGCGGTGATTGTGTGCTCTACCGGTATCGGTGGCCCGTCTACCTCTATTGCCGTGGAAGAGCTGGCGCAGCTGGGCATTCGTACTTTCCTGCGTATCGGCACCACCGGCGCGATTCAGCCGCACATTAACGTGGGCGACGTGCTGGTGACGACCGCATCCGTGCGTCTGGACGGCGCAAGCCTGCACTTTGCACCGATGGAATTCCCGGCAGTGGCTGACTTCGAGTGCACCACCGCGCTGGTTGAAGCGGCGAAATCCGTGGGCGCAACCACTCACGTGGGCGTAACTGCCTCTTCTGATACCTTCTATCCGGGCCAGGAGCGTTACGACACCTTCTCAGGCCGCGTGGTGAGCCGCTTCAAAGGCTCAATGGAAGAGTGGCAGTCTATGGGCGTGATGAACTACGAGATGGAATCCGCAACGCTGCTGACCATGTGCGCAAGCCAGGGTCTGCGTGCCGGTATGGTGGCGGGCGTTATCGTCAACCGCACCCAGCAGGAGATCCCGAACGCCGAAACCATGAAGCAGACAGAAAGTCACGCGGTGAAAATCGTGGTTGAAGCGGCTCGCCGCCTGATCTAGTCCTCCTCTCTGAGATAAAAGGCCGACGCGTTCGGCCTTTATTTTTTGCGTAGCGCCTCGCAGGAAAACCCTTTCAAACTGGACGTTTATACAGCACAATCTTATTTTGTGCGGGTAATACGTTGATGCAGGGGGCATTGTGGATATCTCAATCCTTATTTATGCGGTAATTGCGCTGGCTGGCGTGGCGATAGGCTGGCTGATATCCAGCTATCAGCATGCACAGCAGAAGGCCGAGCAGTTGGCTGAACGCGAAGAGATCGTCGCCGATTTAAGCGCCGCAAAACAGCAGCTTGCCCTAAGCGACCACTGGCGCGACGAGTGTGAACTGCTCAATAACGAACTGCGTAACCTGCGTGATATCAACACCTCGCTGGAGGCCGATCTCCGCGAAGTGACTACCCGCCTTGAATCCACCCAGCTGCATGCCGAAGACAAAATCCGCCAGATGATCAACAGCGAGCAGCGCCTCAGCGAGCAGTTCGAGAATCTCGCCAACCGCATTTTCGAGCACAGCAACCGCCGCGTTGATGAGCAAAATCGCCAGAGCCTGAACAGCCTGCTGACGCCGCTGCGCGAACAGCTGGACGGCTTTCGCCGTCAGGTACAGGACAGCTTTGGTCAGGAAGCCCGCGAACGCCACACGCTGGCGCATGAGATCCGCAATCTTCAACAGCTGAATGCCCAGATGGCGCAGGAAGCGGTCAACCTGACGCGGGCGCTGAAAGGCGATAACAAAACCCAGGGTAACTGGGGGGAAGTGGTGCTCACCCGCGTGCTGGAGGCCTCTGGCCTGCGGGAAGGGTATGAATACGAAACGCAGGTGAGTATCGAAAACGATGCCCGCTCGCGAATGCAGCCGGATGTGATTGTGCGTCTGCCGCAGGGCAAAGATGTGGTCATTGACGCCAAAATGACGCTGGTGGCCTATGAGCGCTACTTCAACGCTGAAGACGACTATACGCGCGAATCGGCGCTGCAGGAGCACATTGCCTCCGTGCGTAACCATATTCGCCTGCTGGGTAGAAAGGATTATCAGCAACTGCCTGGGCTGCGCTCGCTGGACTACGTGCTGATGTTTATCCCGGTCGAACCCGCGTTTTTGCTGGCGCTCGACAGACAGCCCGAACTGATCACCGAAGCGCTGAAAAATAACATTATGCTGGTCAGCCCCACCACGCTGCTGGTGGCCTTACGCACCATTGCTAACCTGTGGCGCTACGAACACCAGAGCCGTAACGCGCAGCAGATTGCCGACCGCGCCAGCAAGCTGTACGACAAAATGCGCCTCTTCGTGGACGACATGACCTCCGTCGGGCAAAGCCTGGATCGTGCGCAGGATAACTACCGCCAGGCGATGAAAAAGCTCTCCTCCGGGCGTGGCAATCTGCTTGCGCAGGCTGAAGCATTCCGCAGCCTGGGAGTGGAGGTTAAACGCGAGATTAATCCGGAATTGGTCGAACAGGCCACAGCGCAGGACGAAGAGTTCCGACTGCGTGAGGGCGGGGATGAACAAAATACCCCCAACCAGGACAACGATTTAGCGGCGGATTTATCGCCAGACGAGCAGCCAGCGCGTTTCTTTCGCGGTGGTTGAATCGTAGGGCAATTGCGCCCAATCTGTTACACTTCACGAACATTTGACTGATTAGCAGGCTCTGAGATGGTTGACGATTCACAAGACACGACGCACTTTGGCTTTCAGACTGTAGCCAAAGCGCAGAAAGCTGACATGGTGGCCCACGTATTTCATTCCGTGGCGGCGAAGTACGATGTGATGAATGACTTGATGTCGTTCGGCATTCATCGCTTGTGGAAGCGCTTCACCATCGACTGCAGCGGTGTGCGTCGTGGACAAACGGTTCTCGATCTGGCTGGCGGTACGGGCGATCTGACGGCGAAATTCTCCCGTCTGGTGGGCGAAACCGGTCGCGTTGTATTGGCTGATATTAATGACTCCATGCTTAAAATGGGACGCGAAAAGCTGCGTAACATCGGCGTGGTGGGTAACGTGGAATACGTGCAGGCCAACGCCGAAGCGCTGCCGTTCCCGGACAATACTTTTGACTGCATCACGATTTCCTTCGGTCTGCGTAACGTCACTGATAAAGAAAAAGCGCTGCGCTCCATGTACCGCGTGCTGAAGCCGGGTGGACGCCTGCTGGTGCTCGAGTTCTCTAAACCGATTATCGACCCGCTGAGCAAAGCCTACGACGCATATTCCTTCCACGTGCTGCCGCGTATTGGCGAACTGGTGGCAAACGACGCGGAAAGCTATCGCTATCTGGCGGAATCAATTCGCATGCATCCGGATCAGGACACCTTAAAAGCCATGATGCAGGATGCGGAATTTGAGAACGTTGAGTACTTCAACATGACGGCGGGTGTCGTCGCGCTGCATCGCGGTTACAAATTCTGAGTGGAGGTGTCCCGTGCCCTTTAAACCCTTAGTCACCGCAGGCATCGAGAATGTGCTGAATGCCTTCCTGTATCGCGCTCCGGCGCTGAAAGCCGCACGTCAGCGGCTAAACGGGAAGGTACTGCGCATTGTGTTAAAAGAGTTCTCGACGCCGCTCGTGCTGGTTTTCAGCGAACGTCAGCTTGACGTTCTGGGTGAGTGGGAAGGTGAAGCTGATTGCTCGGTCATTACCCATATGAGCGTGCTGCCAAAACTGCGCGATCGCCAGCAATTAACGGCGCTTATCCGCAGCGGTGAGCTGGAAGTGGAAGGCGACATCCAGGTCGTGCAGAACTTCGTTGCGCTCAGCGATCTGGCTGAGTTTGACCCGGCAGAGCTGCTGGCGCCTTTTATTGGCGACATCGCCGCTGAAGGGATCGGGAAAGTTATTCATGGCGGCACGGCGTTCCTGCGCAAAAATCTGCAACGCCAACAGCGTTATGCCGCAGAAGTGCTGACCGAAGAGTGGCGCATGGCGCCCGGGCCGCTGGAAGTGGCGTGGTTCGCAGAAGAGACGGCCGCGGTTGAACGTGCGGTTGATGCCCTAAGCAAACGGCTGGAAAGACTGGAGGGCAAATGACGCCTGGTGAAATTCGGCGCCTCTATTTTATCATCCACACCTTTTTGAGTTACGGGCTCGACGAGCTCATCCCCAAAATGCGTATCACGCTGCCGCTCAGGATCTGGCGGCGGACGCTGTTCTGGATGCCAAATCGCCATAAAGGTCAGCCGCTGGGTGAACGCCTGCGTCTGGCGCTGCAGGAGCTCGGCCCGGTATGGATTAAGTTCGGACAGATGCTCTCAACTCGCCGCGATCTCTTCCCGCCGCACATTGCCGATGAACTGGCGATGCTGCAGGACCGTGTCGCCCCGTTTGACGGGGTGAGAGCGAAGAAACAGATCGAGGAGGCGATGGGTAACCTTCCCGTTGAAACCTGGTTTGACGATTTCGAAATAGAACCGCTGGCGTCGGCTTCTATCGCTCAGGTGCACACTGCGCGTCTGAAAGAGAACGGTAAAGAGGTGGTGATCAAGGTGATCCGCCCGGATATCCTGCCGATTATCAAAGCCGACATGAAGCTAATTTATCGTCTGGCGCGCTGGGTTCCGCGTCTGCTGCCGGACGGCCGTCGACTGCGCCCGATGGAAGTGGTGCGGGAATATGAAAAAACGCTGATTGATGAGCTTAATCTGCTGCGTGAATCGGCAAACGCCATTCAGCTGCGCCGCAATTTTGAAAACAGCCCGATGCTCTACGTGCCTGAAGTCTATTCTGACTATTGCAGCCAGAACATGATGGTCATGGAGCGCATCTACGGTATTCCGGTTTCGGATGTGGTGGCCCTGGAGAAGCAGGGAACGAACATGAAGCTGCTGGCCGAACGTGGCGTGCAGGTCTTCTTTACCCAGGTATTCCGCGACAGTTTTTTCCATGCGGACATGCATCCGGGCAATATCTTCGTGAGCTATGAGCATCCTGAGGATCCGAAATACATCGGTATCGACTGCGGAATTGTGGGCTCGCTGAATAAAGAAGATAAACGTTATCTGGCTGAGAACTTCATCGCCTTCTTCAACCGCGACTACCGTAAGGTGGCCGAGCTGCATGTGGATTCCGGCTGGGTTCCGCCAGACACCAACGTCGAAGAGTTCGAGTTTGCTATCCGTACCGTTTGCGAACCGATTTTTGAAAAACCGCTGGCAGAGATCTCTTTTGGACACGTGCTGTTAAACCTGTTCAATACGGCCCGCCGCTTTAATATGGAAGTTCAGCCACAGTTAGTTTTACTTCAGAAAACATTACTTTACGTTGAGGGTGTAGGTCGACAACTCTATCCTCAGTTAGACTTGTGGAAGACGGCTAAACCTTTCCTGGAATCCTGGATTAAGGATCAGGTTGGCCTTCCAGCGCTGGTGCGTTCGCTGAAAGAGAAAGGACCGTTCTGGATCGAAAAAATGCCTGAAATTCCTGAACTGGTTTACGACAGTTTGCGTCAGAGCAAGAATCTTCAGCACAGCATGGATAAAATCGCCCGCGAGCTTCAGTCCAGCCGTGTGCGCCAGGGACAGTCACGCTACCTCTTTGGCATTGGCGCAACGCTGCTGCTGAGCGGTACGCTGCTGCTGATCAACCGTCCTGACTGGCAGATGATGCCCGCCTGGCTGATGGCTGGCGGGGTTGTTGTCTGGCTTGCAGGATGGAGAAAAACGCGCTGAGTTTGCATCGCCATCGACAGGTCGCATACGTATAATGCGACCTGACCAATTAATCATCTATCCCTGAGGAATATGTATGGGTGGTATCAGTATCTGGCAATTAGTTATTATTGCCGTCATCGTCGTGCTGCTGTTTGGCACCAAAAAGCTCGGTTCTATTGGTTCCGATCTGGGCGCGTCTATCAAAGGCTTCAAGAAAGCGATGAGCGATGATGAGAGCAAGCAGGATAAAACCAGCCAGGACGCTGACTTTACTGCTAAATCCATCTCCGATAAGCAAGAAGATGCCAAAAAGGAAGACGCTAAACGCCACGATAAAGAGCAGGTGTAAGTCGTGTTCGACATTGGTTTTAGTGAGCTGCTGCTGGTCTTTGTGATTGGTCTGATCGTACTGGGGCCGCAGCGTCTGCCGGTAGCGGTGAAAACCGTCGTGGGCTGGGTTCGAGCGCTAAGATCGCTGGCTTCGACCGTTCAGAACGAGCTGGCGCAGGAACTTAAGCTGCAGGAATTTCAGGAAAGCCTGAAAAAGGTTGAGAAGGCGAGCATGGATAACCTGACGCCGGAACTGAAAGCCTCAATGGATGAGCTGCGCGAAGCGGCGGAATCCATGAAGCGCTCTTACAGCGTTAACGATCCTGAAAAAGCGAGCGATGAAGCGAACACTATTCATAACCCGGTGGTGAAGGACAGCGAAGCGCAGCGTGAGGGCGTGACGCCAGCGAGTGCGGAGCACCAGGCCGCAGCGCCTGAACAAACGCCGCAGGCAACTGAACTGAAAAAACAGGCGCAGCCGGAAGAGCCGGTGGTAAAAGCGGCTGAAGCGAAACCCGCCGCGCCCGTTTCCGAATCATCCCCCTCGTCGAGTGATAAAGCGTAACCATGGCAGTAGATGATACTCAACCGCTTATTACGCACCTGATTGAGCTGCGTAAGCGCCTGTTAAACTGCATTATTGCGGTATTCCTCATATTCCTGTGCCTGGTCTATTTCGCCAACGATATTTATCAGGTGGTTTCTGCGCCGCTGATCAAGCAGATGCCGCTGGGGGCAACGATGATTGCAACAGACGTTGCATCACCGTTTTTCACCCCGATTAAGCTCACCTTCTGGGTGTCGTTGATTGCGTCTGCACCCGTCATCCTTTATCAGGTATGGGCATTTGTGGCGCCAGCACTGTACAGGCACGAACGTAAACTGGTGATCCCGCTGCTGGTCTCCAGTTCGCTGCTGTTCTATATCGGCATGGCGTTTGCCTACTTCGTTGTCTTCCCGCTGGCCTTTGGCTTCCTGACGCATACCGCGCCGGAAGGGGTTCAGGTATCGACGGATATCGCTAGCTACCTCAGCTTTGTGATGGCGCTGTTTATGGCGTTCGGTGTGGCGTTTGAAGTGCCGGTGGCAATTGTGCTGCTCTGCTGGGTTGGGGTAACCACCCCTGATGACCTGCGTAAGAAGCGTCCCTATATTCTGGTGGGTGCCTTCGTAGTCGGCATGCTGCTGACGCCGCCGGACGTCTTCTCACAAACGCTGCTGGCAATACCGATGTACTGCCTGTTTGAGGTTGGCGTATTCTTCTCGCGTTTCTACGTGGGAAAAGGACGCCGGTCGGACGATGAAGACGATGCGTCCGAAAAGACCACTGAAGAGTAAAACCAGCCGCCCGTCAGGGCGGTTGTTCTATGGGGAATCGCATGTTTGATATCGGACTCAACCTGACCAGCTCGCAGTTTGCGAAAGATCGTGACGAGGTGGTTGCGCGGGCTTTTGAGGCTGGCGTAAAAGGGCTGCTCCTGACCGGGACCAACCTGCATGAGAGCGAGCAGGCGCTGCTGTTGGCGCAACGCTATCAACACTGCTGGTCAACCGCAGGCGTCCACCCTCATGACAGCAGCCAGTGGACGGCGGAGAGCGCAGAAACCCTGCGCACGCTGGCAAAAACGGCAGAGGTGGTGGCTATTGGCGAGTGCGGGCTCGATTTTAACCGCAACTTCTCCACGCCTGAAGAACAGGAAAAGGCGTTCACTGCCCAGCTTGCGCTGGCGGCAGAGCTTGAAATGCCCGTCTTTATGCACTGTCGCGACGCGCATGAACGTTTTCTCGCACTGCTGGACCCGTGGCTGGATAAACTGCCCGGCGCAGTGCTCCACTGCTTCACCGGGTCTCGCCAGGAAGCGCTGGATTGCCTGAACCGCGGTTTGTATCTGGGGATCACCGGTTGGGTGTGTGATGAGCGCCGCGGGCTTGAGCTTCGCGAGCTGCTGCCGATAATCCCGGCAGACCGTTTGCTACTTGAAACCGATGCGCCATACCTGCTGCCGCGAGATATGAAGCCCAAACCGGCATCGCGGCGAAACGAGCCCGCCTTGCTGGGGCACATTGTTGAGCGCGTAGCGCACTGGCGCGGAGAGGATCCGCACTGGCTTTCCGCGCAGACGGATGACAACGTGCGTCGCCTGTTCGGGATAAACGTTTAAACTTTGCGGAAGTCGGTGTTTTTCACGCTCTGCAGCACCTGCTTGTTCAGCAGATTGAGCAACAGCATGGAGCGCGCTTCACCGTCCGGCTCGGCGAAAATCGCCTGCAGGCCTTCGAATGCGCCTTCGGTAATGACGACGCTATCGCCCGCGTAAGGGGTTTCCGGGTCGGTGATCCCTTCAGGCTGTTGATAAACAGACAGCTGATGAATGACGGTCGACGGAACGGTTGCCGGGTGGGCACCAAAACGAACGAAGTGGCTGACGCCGCGCGTTGCGCTGATGGTAGTGGTGTGGATCACCTCGGGGTCGAACTCCACGAACAGATAGTTCGGGAATAAAGGCTCACTAACGGTTGTGCGCTTCCCGCGCTGCATTTTTTCAAGCGTGATCACGGGTGTCAGACAATTTACAGACTGACGTTCAAGATGTTCCTGCGCGCGCTGAAGTTGCCCGCGTTTGCAATACAGTAAATACCAGGCCTGCATAATCACTCTTTCCCTTAGTTCGGGGCGCAAGCATATCAAAACCCTGGAGGGATCGCTAAGTTGATTATAATGGGGGAAATTCGAACACAGCGGATAAGTTCACGCTAATTTAACAAAATTACAGCATCAAGCAGGCTTACGCCGTATAATGAAGCGCTTACAGAGAGGCCATGACTAACTGCATGAAATACCACGATCTCCGCGACTTCCTGACGCTGCTGGAAAAGCAGGGTGAACTGAAACGCATTACACTTCCTGTTGATCCTTATCTGGAAATGACAGAAATTGCTGACCGCACCCTGCGTGCCGGTGGCCCTGCATTACTGTTTGAAAATCCAAAAGGTTACTCAATGCCGGTGCTGTGCAACCTGTTTGGCACCCCGCGTCGTGTCGCGCTGGGAATGGGGCAGGAAGACGTTACCGCGCTGCGTGAAGTGGGGAAACTGCTGGCATTTCTGAAAGAGCCTGAGCCACCGAAAGGTTTCCGCGATCTGTTCGATAAGCTGCCGCAGTTTAAGCAGGTGTTGAACATGCCCACCAAACGCCTGCGCGGCGCGCCGTGTCAGCAGAAAGTGCTGGAAGGCGATGCGGTGGATCTCACCAAAATCCCTATCATGCAGTGCTGGCCTGAAGATGCTGCGCCGCTGATCACCTGGGGCCTCACCGTGACGCGCGGACCGCATAAAGAGCGGCAAAACCTCGGTATTTATCGCCAGCAGCTGATTGGCAAGAATAAGCTCATCATGCGCTGGCTGTCGCACCGCGGCGGCGCGCTGGATTTCCAGGAGTGGTGTGCTGCACATCCGGGTGAACGGTTCCCGGTGTCTGTCGCGTTAGGTGCCGATCCGGCCACCATTCTGGGGGCGGTCACGCCCGTACCGGATACGCTCTCTGAATATGCGTTTGCTGGCCTGCTGCGCGGGACTAAAACCGAGGTCGTGAAGTGTATCTCCAACGATCTCGAAGTGCCGGCCAGCGCCGAAATTGTGCTGGAAGGTTACATTGAGCAGGGTGAAATGGCGCCAGAAGGCCCATACGGCGACCATACCGGCTATTACAACGAAGTGGATAACTTCCCGGTGTTTACCGTCACGCATGTTACTCAACGTGAAGATGCGATTTATCACTCCACCTATACTGGCCGCCCACCGGATGAACCGGCGGTGCTCGGCGTGGCGCTGAACGAAGTATTTGTGCCGATCCTGCAAAAGCAGTTCCCTGAAATCGTTGATTTTTATCTGCCGCCTGAAGGATGCTCGTATCGCATGGCGGTGGTCACGATGAAGAAGCAGTATCCCGGACATGCTAAACGCGTGATGATGGGCGTATGGTCTTTCCTGCGCCAGTTTATGTATACCAAATTTGTTATTGTCTGCGATGATGACGTTAACGCCCGTGACTGGAACGACGTTATCTGGGCGATAACCACGCGAATGGATCCTGCGCGTGATACGGTGTTAGTCGAAAATACGCCGATAGATTATCTGGATTTTGCCTCGCCGGTTTCCGGTCTTGGCTCAAAGATGGGACTGGATGCCACAAATAAATGGCCTGGCGAAACCGACCGTGAATGGGGTCGCCCGATCAAAAAAGATCCTGCTGTGACCGCGCGAATTGACGCGATCTGGGACGAACTGGCCATAATGAATAACGGTAAACCCTGAGCTGACCGTTAAGCCCTATAGACTTCCCGACAGAGAGAGCGAATGACAACCTTAAGCTGTAAAGTGACGTCGGTAGATGCTATTACCGACACCGTATATCGCGTCCGTTTGGTTCCTGAAGCGGCATTCTCATTCCGTGCCGGCCAGTACCTGATGGTGGTGATGGATGAGCGTGATAAGCGTCCTTTCTCTATGGCCTCTACGCCAGCAGAGCAGGAATTTATTGAGCTGCATATTGGTGCGTCTGAGCTTAACCTGTACGCGATGGCCGTGATGGACCGCATCCTGAAAGAGCGTGAGATTGTGGTCGACATTCCTCACGGCGACGCGTGGTTGCGTGATGACGAAGACCGTCCGCTGATTCTGATCGCGGGCGGTACGGGCTTCTCCTATGTGCGCTCTATTCTGTTGACCGCGCTGGCGCGTAATCCAGACCGTGACATCACCATCTACTGGGGCGGCCGTGAAGAGAAGCACCTGTACGACCTGTCTGAACTTGAAGCGCTGAGCGTTAACCATCCTAACCTGCGCATTGAGCCAGTGGTCGAGCAGCCGGAAGAGGGCTGGCGTGGACGTAGCGGGACGGTGCTGACGGCGGTACTGCAGGATCACGGCACGCTGGCGGGACATGATATCTACATTGCAGGCCGTTTTGAGATGGCGAAAATTGCCCGCGACCTGTTCTGTAACGAACGCGATGCGCGTGAAGATCGCCTGTTTGGCGATGCGTTTGCCTTCATTTAAATAAAAAACCCGCCCCTGACAGGCGGGAAGAACGGCAACTAAACTGTCTCTCTTCGCCAATGACGCCATAACTGCGTTGGCTGCGCTCGGTCACCCGAATCACTTACTAATGTAAGCTCATCGGGATTCGCTCGCTTGCCGCCTTGTTCTGACGTCATTGGCTTTGAGATACTTTTCCTTACTTACACTCTCTCAAACACCGTCGCGATACCCTGACCCAGGCCGATACACATCGTTGCCAGACCAAACTGGGCATCTTTGCGTTCCATCAGGTTAATCAGCGTCGTGCTGATACGCGCCCCGGAACAGCCCAGCGGGTGACCGAGGGCGATCGCGCCGCCGTTGAGGTTAATCTTCTCGTCGATCTGCTCCATCAGCCCCAGATCTTTAATGCACGGCAGGATCTGCGCGGCAAACGCTTCGTTCATCTCGAACAGATCGATATCGCTGGCAGTTAAGCCCGCTTTTTTCAGCGCCAGCTTCGAGGCCGGAACCGGGCCGTAACCCATGATTGAAGGATCGCAGCCCACCACCGCCATCGAACGCACGCGAGCGCGTGGCGTCAGGCCCAATTCGCGGGCGCGGCTTTCGCTCATCACCAGCATCGCGGCGGCACCGTCGGACAGCGCCGACGACGTCCCTGCCGTTACCGTACCGGTGACCGGATCAAATGCCGGACGCAGGGTAGAAAGCGCTTCGACCGTCGTTTCCGGACGAATGACTTCGTCGTAGCTGAACTGCTTCAGTACGCCGTCTGCATCGTGGCCCCCGGTCGGGATGATCTCATTCTTGAAGGCACCGGACTGCGTGGCGGCCCAGGCGCGGGCGTGAGAGCGCGCGGCAAAAGCATCCTGCATTTCACGACTGATGC
The DNA here is from genome assembly GCF_047530715.1 of Enterobacter sp. 04-C-12-SI-ECC. Classification (NCBI taxonomy): domain Bacteria; kingdom Pseudomonadati; phylum Pseudomonadota; class Gammaproteobacteria; order Enterobacterales; family Enterobacteriaceae; genus Enterobacter; species Enterobacter sp. 04-C-12-SI-ECC. The sequence goes on along the minus strand of NZ_JBLKDI010000022.1, from coordinate 7,179 downwards.
CGTGCAGGCGGGAGAGCATCTCGGCGGTCAGGCCCATCATGCCTGCGGCTTTCGCCACGTTGCGGCTCATGCCCGGATGGAAATCGACCCCGTGGCTCATCGGCACGTGTCCCATGTGTTCAACGCCGCCGACCAGACAGGCCTGCGCATCGCCGGTCATGATCATGCGCGCCGCGTCGTGCAGGGCCTGCATCGACGAACCGCACAGGCGGTTGACGGTGACCGCCGGAACCGAATGCGGGATCTCCGCCAGCAGCGACGCGTTGCGGGCGATGTTGAAGCCCTGCTCCAGCGTTTGCTGCACGCAGCCCCAGTAGATATCGTCGAGCGCTGCTGGGTCCAGCGCCGGGTTACGCGCCAGCAGGCTACGCATCAGGTGCGCGGAGAGATCTTCCGCTCGCACGTTACGGAACGCACCGCCTTTTGAACGGCCCATCGGGGTGCGAATCGCATCAACAATGACAACCTTTTCCATTGTGACTCCTTAAGCCGTTTTCAGCGCGCCAACCGGACGGGCTGGCTCAACTGCTGGATAGTAGGGTTCGTTATGGCGCGCTTTGTTACGCAGCCCTTCCGGCACTTCATAAAGCGGGCCGAGGTGCTGATACTGCTGCGCCATATCGAGATAGCGGGCGCTGCCGAGCGTATCCAGCCAGCGGAACGCGCCGCCGTGGAACGGAGGGAAGCCCAGGCCATATACCAACGCCATATCCGCTTCTGCCGGGCTGGCGATAATGCCTTCTTCCAGGCAACGGACCACTTCGTTGATCATCGGAATCATCATGCGGGCAATAATTTCGTCGTCGGTGAAGTCGCGTTTCGGCTGGCATACGTCGGCCAGCAGGCCATCCACCGCCGCATCTTCTTCTTTCTTCGGTTTGCCTTTGCTGTCTTCTTTATAACGCCAGAAGCCCAGGCCGTTTTTCTGTCCGAAGCGGTTGGCGTCAAAGAGGGCGTCAATGGCATCGCGATAATCTTTCTGCATGCGCTGCGGGAAGCCCGCCGCCATGACGGCCTGCGCGTGGTGGGCGGTATCAATGCCGACGACGTCCAGCAGATACGCCGGGCCCATCGGCCAGCCGAACTGTTTTTCCATTACTTTGTCGATTTTGCGGAAGTCCGCGCCGTCGCGCAGCAGCTGGCTGAAGCCGGCGAAGTACGGGAACAGCACGCGGTTCACAAAGAAACCTGGGCAGTCATTAACGACGATCGGCGTTTTACCCATCTTGCTTGCCCACGCCACGACTTTAGCGATGGTTTCGTCAGAGGTTTTTTCTCCACGGATCACTTCGACCAGTGGCATACGGTGTACCGGGTTGAAGAAATGCATTCCGCAGAAGTTTTCCGGACGCTTCAGCACGCTCGCCAGTTCGCTGATGGGGATGGTGGAGGTGTTTGAGGCCAGGACGGCGTCCGGGCGAACCTTGTCTTCCGTTTCCGCCAGCACCGCTTTTTTGACTTTCGGGTTCTCAACGACCGCTTCAACCACCACGTCCACACGGTCAAAACCGCTGTATTCCAGCACAGGCTGGATGGTTGAGATCACGCCTGCGAGCTTCAGCCCGTCAATTTTTCCGCGCTCAAGCTGTTTATTCAGCAGCTTGGCGGCTTCGGTCATGCCCAGCGTCAGAGATTTCTCGTTGATGTCTTTCATCACTACCGGCACGCCTTTCCAGGCCGACTGGTAAGCGATGCCGCCGCCCATAATACCGGCGCCGAGTACCGCCGCGTGTTTTGGCGTCTCAACGTTTTTGGTCAGCTGTTTGGCTTTGCCCTTTACGAACTGATCGTTGAGGAAGATGCCAACCAGCGCGCGGGCTTCATTGGTGTGCGCCAGCGGAACAAAGCTCTGGTTTTCCAGCTTCAGGGCTTCGTCGCGGCCAAAGCGGGCTGCCGCTTCAATGGTTTTCACCGCCGTGATTGGCGCCGGGTAGTGTTTACCCGCCGTCTGCATCACCATGCCTTTGGCGATGGTGAAGCTCATGGTGGCTTCAATCTTGCTGAGCTTTAACGGCTCCAGCTTCGGCTGACGTTTGGCCTTCCAGTCGAGGTCGCCGTTAATCGCCTGACGCAGAATAGCGAGTGCACCTTCAACCAGCTTCTCTGGTTTCACGACGCCGTCGACCAGACCGATTTTCTGCGCCTGTTCTGCACCCACGTCTTTACCAGCGGCAATGATTTCCAGGGCGCTGTCGGCGCCCAGCATGCGGGGCATACGCACGGAACCGCCAAAGCCCGGCATGATGCCCAGCTTGGTTTCCGGCAGGCCGATACGCAGGTCCGGCGTCGCCAGACGGTAGTCGGTCGCCAGCACGCACTCGCAGCCGCCGCCCAGCGCGTAGCCGTTCACGGCAGAGATCGTTGGAACAGGCAGATCTTCCAGACGATTAAAGACGCTATTGGCAAAGTGCAGCCACTGGCTCAGCTGTTCTTCAGGAACCTGGAACAGCGAGAGGAATTCGGTGATATCGGCACCGACAATAAAGGCCGCTTTGTTAGAACGCAGCAGCAGCCCTTTTAATTCAGATTGCTTTTCAAGTACTTCCAGCGCCTGGCCAAGACTGGCCACCGTCGCGGTATCAAGCTTATTCACTGAGCCGGGGGCATCGAACACCAGTTCGGCAATGCCATCTTCCAGCCAGTTGAGGTACAGGGTGTCGCCTTTGTAAAGCATGTCAGTCTCCTGAATCCAGCAAGTGGATCTGGTCATACCAGATGAGACGGAGTGTGGAATTTATGTTAATAAAATGCAAATTACTCATTAAGAAATTGCTGCATTGATCACGGTCGGTGGAAATCACGCAGCCGGAGTGAGGTGTGCTAAGATGCGATGACTTGAGGTCAAAAATACGAAAGGAAGAATGATGGACTCACTGGCTTCGCTTTATAAAAATCATATCGTTACCCTACAGGAACGTACCCGCGATGTACTGGCACGCTTCAAGCTGGATGCTCTTCTGATCCACTCCGGCGAGCTGATGAATACTTTTCTTGATGACCACGCCTATCCGTTTAAGGTTAACCCGCAGTTTAAAGCCTGGGTGCCGGTGACACAGGTTCCGAATTGCTGGCTGCTGGTGGACGGCGTGAACAAGCCGAAACTGTGGTTCTACCTGCCGGTTGATTACTGGCACAACGTCGAACCGCTGCCGACCTCTTTCTGGACGGAAGAAATTGAGGTGATCGCCCTGCCAAAAGCGGACGGCATTGGCAGCCAGCTGCCAGCGGCGCGCGGCAACATCGGCTACATTGGCCCTGTACCTGAACGTGCGCTCGGTCTGGATATTCCGGCAGACAAACTCAACCCGAAAGGGGTGCTGGATTACCTCCACTATTACCGCGCGTATAAAACCGACTACGAACTTTACTGCATGCGTGAAGCGCAAAAAACGGCGGTGAATGGCCACCGCGCCGCGCACGAAGCGTTCCAGTCAGGCATGAGCGAGTTCGATATCAACCAGGCGTATCTCACCGCCACCGGTCATCGCGATACCGACGTGCCGTACAGCAACATTGTCGCGCTCAACGAGCACGCGTCCGTCCTGCACTACACCAAACTGGATCACCTGGTTCCGTCGGAAATGCGCAGCTTCCTGCTGGACGCAGGGGCCGAGTACAACGGCTACGCGGCCGATCTGACCCGCACATGGGCGGCGAATGCGGACACCGAGTTCGCACAGCTGATTAAGGACGTGAACGATGAACAGCTGGCGCTGATTGGCACCATGAAGGCCGGAACCAGCTACGTGGATTACCACATCCAGTTCCATCAGCGCATTGCTAAATTGCTGCGTAAGCATCAGCTTGTGAAAGACATGAGCGAAGAGGCGATGGTCGAGAACGACCTGACTGGACCATTCATGCCGCACGGTATCGGCCACCCGCTGGGCCTGCAGGTTCACGACGTTGCGGGCTTCATGCAGGATGATACCGGCACGCACCTGGCGGCACCGTCTAAATATCCTTACCTGCGCTGCACCCGTATTCTTGAGCCGCGCATGGTATTGACCATCGAGCCGGGGATCTACTTTATTGAATCCCTGCTGGCGCCGTGGCGTGAAGGGCAGTTCAGCAAGCACTTCAACTGGGAAAAAATCGACGCGCTGAAACCGTTTGGCGGCATTCGTATCGAAGATAACGTGGTGGTTCACGAGAACGGTATCGAGAATATGACGCGAGACCTGAAGCTGGCCTGATGGAAAGCTGGCTGATACCGGCTGAACCGGTCACCTTTGTTGAGGAAATCAAGAAAAGCCGCTTTATTACGCTGCTTGCGCACACCGACGGCGTAGAGGCGGCGAAAGTGTTTGTCGAGTCCGTTCGCGCGGAGCACCCTGACGCACGTCACCACTGCGTGGCGTGGGTGGCAGGGCCACCGGACGATTCGCAACAGCTCGGTTTTTCCGACGACGGTGAACCGGCGGGCACAGCCGGTAAACCCATGCTCTCCCAGCTGATGGGTAGCGGCGTGGGTGAAATTACCGCCGTGGTGGTGCGCTACTACGGCGGCATCCTGTTGGGCACGGGCGGGCTGGTTAAAGCGTATGGCGGTGGAGTGCAGCAGGCACTGAATATCCTGACGACCACCCGCAAAACGCCGCTCACCGAATATACTTTATTGTGCGATTACGCTCAGCTATCGGGCATTGAAACACTGCTCAAACAATTTAACGGCGTGATTGCGCACAGTGATTACCAGGCAATGGTGCAATTACGCGTGGCGCTTCCTCAGGCAGAACTGGCTGCTTTTTCAGCAAAGCTGGCTGATTTCAGTCGCGGTTCGTTGCAATTGCTGCCGATTGAAGAATAATCCCCACCTCACTTTTTGAATACCAAAGGAAGCGGCAGAGATGCATTTTCGTGCCATAACCCGAATCGTTGGACTGCTGGTCATACTCTTTTCGGGGACGATGATTCTCCCTGGACTGGTGGCGCTTATCTACCGGGACGGCGCGGGGCGGGCTTTTACCCAGACCTTCTTTGTCGCGCTGGCGATCGGCTCGCTGCTGTGGTGGCCGAACCGTCGTCAGAAAGGTGAGCTGAAATCTCGCGAAGGCTTTCTGATTGTGGTCCTGTTCTGGACGGTGCTGGGAAGCGTCGGTTCGCTGCCTTTTATCTTCTCTGAGCAGCCTAACCTCAGCATCACGGATGCCTTTTTTGAATCGTTTTCTGGTTTAACGACCACCGGTGCGACGACGCTGGTGGGGCTGGATTCGTTACCCCACGCTATTCTCTTTTATCGCCAGATGCTGCAGTGGTTCGGGGGGATGGGGATTATCGTCCTGGCGGTGGCCATCCTGCCGATTCTGGGCGTCGGGGGGATGCAGCTGTACAGGGCTGAAATGCCGGGGCCGCTGAAAGACAACAAGATGCGTCCGCGTATTGCCGAGACGGCGAAAACCCTGTGGCTGATTTATGTTCTGCTGACGGTAGCCTGCGCGCTGGCGCTGTGGTTTGCCGGGATGCCTGCCTTCGATGCTATCGGGCACAGCTTCGCGACGATTGCCATTGGCGGGTTCTCCACTCACGATGCCAGCGTGGGCTACTTCGACAGCCCAACGATTAACACCATCATTGCGATTTTCCTGCTGATCTCCGGCTGTAACTACGGCCTGCACTTCTCTTTACTGAGCGGACGTAGCCTGAAGGTGTACTGGCGCGATCCTGAGTTCCGCATGTTCATTGGCGTCCAGCTTACCCTGGTCGTCATCTGCACCCTGGTGCTGTGGTTCCATGATGTTTACAACTCGGCGCTGACCACGCTCAATCAGGCGTTTTTCCAGGTGGTGTCGATGGCTACGACCGCCGGGTTTACCACGGACAGCATCGCGCGCTGGCCGCTGTTCCTGCCGGTACTTCTTCTGTGCTCCGCGTTTATCGGCGGCTGTGCGGGGTCGACGGGCGGTGGTCTGAAGGTGATTCGTATTCTGCTGCTGTTCAAACAGGGGAACCGTGAGCTGAAGCGCCTGGTCCACCCGAATGCGGTCTACAGCATTAAGCTGGGGAACCGCGCGCTGCCGGAACGTATCCTCGAAGCGGTGTGGGGGTTCTTCTCGGCGTATGCGCTGGTCTTTATCGTCAGCATGCTGGCTATCATCGCGACGGGAGTGGATGATTTCTCCGCCTTTGCGTCCGTCGTCGCAACACTGAACAACCTCGGGCCTGGCCTGGGGGTTGTGGCGGATAACTTTGCCAGCATGAACCCGGTTGCGAAATGGATCCTTATTGCCAATATGCTGTTTGGTCGCCTTGAGGTCTTTACGCTGCTGGTACTGTTTACCCCAACATTCTGGCGCGAATAAGGAGCCGTTGATGAAAACACTGATTCTTTTCTCTACGCGAGACGGACAAACGCGTGAGATTGCCGCGTATCTGGCGTCGGAATTAAAAGAGCTGGGCATTTACTCGGATGTGGTGAACCTGAATCGCGCGGAGGAGATTGCCTGGCAGGAGTACGATCGCGTGGTGATTGGCGCCTCCATTCGTTACGGACACTTCCATCCGGCGCTGGATCGCTTTGTGAAAAAGCATACGGCGGTACTCAACACATTGCCGGGCGCGTTTTACTCGGTCAATCTGGTTGCCCGTAAAGCTGAGAAGCGTACGCCGCAGACCAACAGCTACACGCGCAAGTTTTTGCTCGGCTCGCCGTGGCAGCCAGACCTGTGCGCCGTCTTTGCCGGTGCGCTACGCTATCCTCGCTACCGCTGGTATGACCGCTTCATGATCCGCCTGATAATGAAGATGACGGGTGGCGAAACCGATACGCGTAAAGAAGTGGTTTATACCGACTGGTCGCAGGTGGCCAGTTTTGCGCGGGAAATTGCCCATTTAGCGGGCGATTCGCGACTTAAATAAGCGTTAAGTTTGAAAAGTGAGCGAACGAAAAGTTTTTTGTATTTTGTGCTTGTCACTTCAGAATAACTCCCTATAATGCGCCTCCACTGACACGGAACAACGGCACACACGCCGCCGGGTCAGCAGAGAAAAGCAAAATAAACGCTTGACTCTGAAGCGGGAAAGCGTAATATGCACACCCCGCGCCGCAGCGAAAACGTAGCGGCACTGCTCTTTAACAATTTATCAGACAATCTGTGTGGGCACTCAAAGTGACATGGATTCTTAACGTCGCAAGACGAAAAATGAATACCAAGTCTCTGAGTGAACATACGTAATTCA